>JAGQRC010000410.1 GCA_020425835.1 Planctomycetota bacterium
TCGGCGCCCTGGCGATCCAGAATCTCGCCGGGGTGAAGGTCGGTTCGCTGACATTGGTGAACCGGACCCGCCGGCGAGCGGAGGAGTTCCTCGAGCGCAACGTCGATGCGCGAACGGTCGACGCGCGGGTCGTCGACTGGGAGAACCTCGACGAGGCATTGGAGCGTGCGGACCTGGTGCTGAGCTCGACCGCTGCGCCCGAGCCGATCGTGGATGCCACCCGCCTGAAGCGCGTGCGCGTCGCTCGGGGAGGGACGCGGCCACTGTTGATCATCGATCTCGCGTTGCCGAGGGACTTCGACCCCAAGTGTTCGTCGATCGATGGCGTGTTCCTCAAGAACCTGGACGACCTCGCGGAGATCGTCGCCATCAACCGGAGTCGTCGGCAGGACCAGTTGCCCCTCGCCCACTTGATCGTGAAGAGCGAGGTCGAGAACTTCTTCGACTGGATGAGGACGCTCCGCATCGAGCCGACGATCGTCGAGCTGCGCCGTCAGTTCGATGAGATCCGGCTCCGCGAGCTCGAGTCGCTGCGCGCGACCTTGGACCCCGCGGCCTTCGCCGCCGCCGAGGAGTTCAGCCGCCGGCTCGTCCAGCAGCTCCTCCATTTGCCATCGGAGAATCTCAAGCGGCACGAGGCCTTCCGCGAGTGGGAAGCGGTGCATCTCGTGCACGAGCTCCTCACCCAGCAGGTGCCTCATCGCCGAAGTCGCGAACAGGGACAGGACGATCGACCGTGAGGATTCGAATCGGGACGCGCGGAAGTGAGCTCGCGCTGACCCAGACCCGTGACATCGCCCGACGCATCGCCGCGGCGATCCCCGAAGCCGACGTCGAAGAGGTCATCTTGAAGACCTCGGGGGACCGCGACCAGGTGACCCCACTCTCCGCGCAGGGCGGTGTCGGCGTCTTCACCAAGGAGCTCGAGCGGGCGCTCCTCGCCGAGGAGATCGACCTCGCCGTTCACTCGCTCAAGGATCTCCCCACGGTCTCCCCCGATGGGCTGGCGCTCGCCGCGGTGCCGGAACGCGTCTCCCCGTGGGACGTGTTCGTCTCGAACGACTACGCCGATCTCGTCGATCTGCCGTCGGGATCGAAGGTGGCCACGGGATCGCTGCGCCGTCGGGCCCAGATCCTGCACCGCTTCCCGAACCTCGAGGTCATCGGTATCCGGGGGAACATCGACACGCGGTTGACGAAGTATCGGGAGCTCGGAGCGGCGGGCCTGATCCTCGCCGAAGCGGGGCTCGCTCGGACCGGTCGGGACGCGGTGATTCGCGCCCGCTTCGGTCCCACCGAGATGACCCCGGCGCCGGGCCAGGGTGCCCTCGGTCTCGAGACTCGTGCCGACCACCGCGAGCTCATCGACGCGCTGCAGGTCATCGAGCATCCCGCGACCCGTGCGGCCGTCACCGCCGAGCGGGAGTTCCTCCGGGAGCTCGAAGGAGGATGTCATCTACCGATCGGCGGCTTCGCTCGGCTCGTGGAGGACCACCTCGTCCTGACCGGGATGCTCGCCACCGCCGATGGCCGATCGCGCGTGCAGCTCACGGTCGAGGGACCCGGCGCCGATCCGCTCGCTCTCGCTCACGAGCTCGTCGAGAAGATCCGCCGAGCGGGCGGCGACGAGATCCTCGCGACCTATCGCCACACGGAGCAAGGTGGCGCCGAGGGGGGCACGGCGTCGTGAAGGTTCCGCTGTACGGTCGGCGCGTGGTGATCACCCGACCGCGCGTCCGCGCGAGCGAGTGGGTGCGCGCGTTCGCGACGGTCGGGGCCGACGTGATCCCGTTTCCCACCTTCGAGCTCGTACTTCCCGAGCCGGAGCAACGGCGAGAGATCGTCGCGCTGTTGCGTCGTTACGCGGATCGATCCGCGACGATGGGAGAGCCCACCTGGGTCGCCGTCACCAGTCCGACGTCGGCGGAGAATCTCTGGAACATCGTGGAGAGCGACCGCGCCGAGCTGGATGAGCATCTCCTCGAGCGATTCCGGATCGCCGCGGTCGGCGAGTCGACGACGAAGATCCTGACGGATCGGGGGCTCACCGTTTCACTCGTCGCCGACGAGGCCAACGCGCGCGCGCTCGCCGACGCGCTGATCGAGCGCGGGGTCGGCGCCGGATCGGCCGTGTTCCACGTCTCATCGAGTCGCGGACGTCCCCAGTTCGTCGAGCGCTTGATCGAGATCGGTGCCGACGCGCAGCCGATCCACGTCAGCCAGAACCGCCCGATCGACGGCCGCGACACGACGCTGCTCGAGCGCGAGCTGGATCAGCACGGCCTCGACCTGTTGACCTTCGCGAGTCCTTCCGCCGCCGAGCGCCTCCTCGCGATCGCGCCCCCTCCCTTCGTCGTCCAGCTGCGACGCATCGCCTCGCTGGCTGCCGGTCGCACCACGGCGGAGGCGCTCGATGAGCTCGGCTTCGAGACGATCGTCACCGCCCGCTCCCCCCGGGTGGAGGACGTGGTGAAGAAGGCGATCGAGTTCTTCGGCGGCGCCGACTGAGTCGATGGGTCGTTCGCCCCGCGTGGACGCCCTCCGAGAATAAATCCGATTCGGTGTCGATCGGCGTCGGGCTGGATCGTCGCCGAGTGTCCGCTGATCGCGTCGGCGTCCACGGTGGACCCGCGCGGATCGGCCTCGACGTCGGAAAGGCGACCGATGAAGTACATGCTGTTGATCAACTCCGAGGAGTCGTACTACGAGACGGTGACCGAGCAGGAGATCGGTGAGCTGATGGCGGCCTACGGCAAGTTCTCGCAGGAGCTCGCCGAGTCGGGGGCGCTGGTCAGCGGCGAGCGCCTCCAGCCGGTGGCGACCGCGACGACCGTTCGCGTCCGCGACGGGAAGACGCTCACGACCGACGGTCCGTTCGCCGAGACCAAGGAGCAAATGGGGGGCTTCTACATGATCGATGTCGAGAACCTCGATGACGCGATCGCTTGGGCCGCCAGGGTGCCGAGCGCGACCTATGGCTCGGTGGAGATCCGTCCCGTCTGGGAATGAGCATGGGGTGCGGCGACGACCATGACGATCGTGAGCGGATCGAACGGGTCTTCCGGGAGGAGTCCGGTCGGATCCTGGCGACCCTGATTCGGGTTCTCGGCGACTTCGAGCTCGCCGAGGACGCGAAGCAGGACGCCTTCGTCGCCGCGCTCGAGCACTGGGCTCGGGATGGGATCCCCGAGAATCCCGGCGCGTGGATCCAGACCGTCGCGCGCCGTAACGCGATCGACCGACTGCGGAGGCGGCGCTTCGAGGCACCGACGGAGACCCTTCCGGAGCAGTACGACGACGAGGAGATCGCCGAGTTGGAGGCCGCACTCGATCGCCCGATCGATGATGACCAGCTCCGTCTGATCTTCACCTGTTGCCATCCGTCGCTGGAGCGCGAGGCGCAGGTCGCGCTCACGCTCTCGACCGTCGGCGGGCTGACGACCGACGAGATCGCTCGCGCCTTCCTGGTCTCGCGCACGACGTTGCAACAGCGACTCGTGCGGTCGAAGAAGAAGATCCGCCTCGCGGGCATCCCCTTTCGCGTTCCACCCCGGGAGCTCCTCGCGGAGCGGACGCCCGCCGTTCTGCTGGTGCTGTACCTGATCTTCAACGAGGGCTACTCCGCGTCGGCCGGGCAGTCGCTCACCCGGCGTGAGCTCTGCGACGATGCGATCCGGTTGGCGCGGCTTCTCGCGGCTCTCCTTCCGAGCGAGCCCGAGGTGCACGGTCTCCTGGCGCTGATGCTGTTCCAGCACTCGCGCCGCGATGCGCGGACCGACCGCGATGGACTCCCGATCCTCCTCTCCGATCAGGACCGGACGATCTGGGACCGGGCGTCGATCGACGAGGCGAACCGGATTCTCGAGCGCGGGCGCCGATTTCCGCGGATCGGGGTGTACGGGCTCCAGGCCGAGATCGCCGCCCAACACAGCCACGCCGCCACAGCCGACCGCACCGATTGGCGAGCGATCGAGCAGCTCTATCGCCGACTGGTCGACCTCCATCCCACGGCGATCGTCGCGCTCAACCACGCGGTGGCGGTGATGATGGCCGAGGGTCCCGAGAGAGCCCTCGAGCTGATGGTCGATCTCGCGGATCCGCTCGACGGCTACCTCTACCTCCACTCGACCATGGCCGAAGCGCTCTCGCGTCTCGGACGAACGGCCGAGGCCGGCTCCTGCTATCGCCGAGCGCTGACCTTGGCCGAGACCGAGCCCGAGCGGAAGTTCCTGACGAAACGCCTCGGAGAGCTGGGGATCGAGTAGCGACCTGTCGAGCGACCCTCCCGGAGCGTTGTCGAGGACCGGCGACATTCGTCGCCGATCTCGGCTTCGCCGTGGAGGAGCATTCGGTTGCCCTCGTCTCGTCGTCGCGCTACCACTGCTCCGCCGAACACCATCCACTGCAGGAGCTCCCATGACTTTTCCCGCTCGCCGTCTGCGTCGCTTGCGAGCGACACCGTCCCT
>JAGQRC010000411.1 GCA_020425835.1 Planctomycetota bacterium
GACCCCTTCGGCTCTCTTGTTCTGATCAAACTCGACCGAAGTCGAACGACGGCCGCTCCGGCTTTCCGTACAGCGTCAGCGCGCCCTGCGGTCCGGTCGCGTTCGGCCGGATGAAGATCCAGTTCTGCCACGCGGTGAGGCGCCCGAAGATCTTCGAGTCCATGGTCTCCGGACCCGCGAAGCGCAGGTTGGCCTCCATCCCGGTCAAGGAATCCGGGCTGAGGCTCACGCGCTCCTCGATCGCGATGCGGACGGTGTCCTCGAAGTCGATCTCATCCATCGCTTCGGTGACCAGACCGAGCTCGTCGGCTTCCTCGGCGTTCTTCGGCTCGAAGTCGCCGCGCTGTTCCTCGACGAGATCGGGTTCGGCGGGAAGCCGGCACTCGATTCGACTGATTCCATTGGTCATCGGCATCAGCCCTTCGTTGAAGGGCGTCCGGGCGATCTCCACGCCGTCCTCGTCGAGCATGTAGATCCGGTCGCAGGCCAGCGCCAGCTCCAGCAGCGAGCCGGCGAAGCAGGTGCCTTCGTCCGCGAGCGCGAACAGGCTGACCGCCGTGAGCTCCAGTCGACGAGCCACGACCGCCATGAACGCGATCGTCTCGTCGATGAACCAGTGACCGCGGTGGTCGAGGAGGAACTGGTCCCACGCGCGGCTGTCGTCGAGGGAGCCCTTGGCGCGGAGCAGCACGAGGCCGGTGTCCCGGTGGTTGAGGCGGAGGTCGAGGATGGCGTTCTCGATCTCGCGCCACGCCCGCAACGGCCAGAAGTCCGCGCCTTGCGCGTGCGCCGCCGCCGCGTCGGCCGGCGCCTCGGAGACCGGGGGGACCTCGATCGTGAAATCGGCGACGCGTCGATCCGGATGGTGAGTGATGGTCACCGACGAGTAGCGCCGTTCGTTCTCGCTCGCTTCCAGCTTCAGCGGAGTCAGCTCGATGCCGCGGCGATCGGTGCGACCGGCCGCGTGCTGGTCGACGATCTCCGACGCGCGCGCATCGACCTTCTCATCGAACTTCGAGCGCGGGGCGACGTGATCGACGAGGCCCCACTTCACGGCACGCTTCCCCTTGATGCCCTCCGCGACCGTGCAGAAGACGTCGGCGCGATCGCGGCGCACCTTCCGCTTGTCGACGAGTCGCGTCAGTCCGCCGGTTCCCGGGAGCACGCCGAGCAGCGGGACCTCGGGCAGACTGACGGCGGAGTTGCCGTCGTCGACGAGCCAGATCTCGTCGCAGGCCATGGCGAGCTCGTAACCGCCGCCCGCGCACGGGCCGTTCACCGCGCAGATCGAGCGGAAGTCGCCGCCCCGGCTGAGCGACTCCAGCTCGCAGCGGGTCTCGTTGGTGAACTTGCAGAAGTTCACCTTCCAGCCGTGCGTCGACTGGCCCAGCATGTGGATGTTCGCCCCGGAGCAGAAGGCCTGGTGATGCCCGCTCGTCACGACCAGGCAGCAGACCTCCGGATGCTCGAAGCGGAGGCGACGGACGATGTCGGCCAGCTCGAGATCGACGCCGAGGTCGTAGGAGTTCAGCTTGAGCTCGTACCCCGAGCGGAGACCTTGGTGCTGCTGCACCTCCATGCGGACGCGGGCGATCGGGCCATCGAACTCGACCTTCCAGTGGGTGTAGCTCGACGGGTCCCGTGCGACGTCGACGGGCTCGGTGATCGTGTTCGGGCTCTGGTCCATCTCGTTACCTTCGGGCTCCGGTCATCTGGTCGTCGGACCCCGCGTGGGCGCAGCGTCCGAAAGGTGTACGCCCGAGCGACGGACGTCCCCGCGGGGGGAGTGAGCGCGGGCGATTCGAAGTCGCGCCCTCGGCAGGTCTTGGAGCGATGGCTCCCGCTGCACGACTGCGACACACCCATTCCGATCGTGCCACGAGACCGCGGCGAGGTCGCGCCGGTGGGCCTCCACCA
Source organism: Planctomycetota bacterium (assembly GCA_020425835.1). The sequence continues at coordinate 1,918 of JAGQRC010000411.1, forward strand.
GGGGGCGCGCACCCGGCTCGCGAGGGGGCGGTGGCGCGGCCTCATCGTGGGAGGTGGAGTCGAGCCGATCGGGTGGGAAGGGCGAATGATGCCCTAACCCCGCCGCCGAGACAATGCCGTGCCGCCGGCCCCTGCGTGATCCCCCTCTCTCAAGCTCGACCGGCCCGATCGCCGATGACCGATTCGAGGGGGTTCGCTCCGATCCAACGCCCGTGGGGTTCGTGAACCGCGTCGCGAGAGGTCTTCGGGGTGTTCGCTGGCGTAGGCGATGACCGATTCGAGCGGACGCACGTCGACGATCGAATCCGTTCACGCGACCCGTCAGCGAACGCTCGATACTCTCCCCGCTGCGGTATCCCGGACGATTCGGGCCAGCCCGGGCCGACGAGGTGACCGTTGCTCCCAGTTCGCGCTCTGCGATTGCGTGCACCGAGCGTGCGCGTTCAGTTCGTGATGATGGCGCTGCTGGCCCTCGTGACCACCGGCGTGGCGACCGTGGTCTACATCCCTCAGTACCAGGAGGCGATTCTCGAGGAGCAACTCGAGCGTCGCGTGGGGGACCTCTCCGCGTTCGTCGCCGATCGCTGCGCGGTCGCCGTGCGCAAGGACGATCTCGAGACGACGACGAACCTGATCCAGCGACTCGCGTCCGACGCCAGCATCGCCGGGGCGCAGCTCTTCGACGATGCGGGCGGGGTGGTCGCTCAATCGGGGGAGGGACTCCAACTGAAGGTCCGTCCGCGCTGGCTCGAATGGGAGGGTGTGCGGACGATCCGCAACGCGTCGCGAACGATGATCGTGGTTCCGGTCTACGACGCGATGGGGCGAGTGGGAACGCTGCTCGTGCTGGCGCGCCGCGAGGCGACCGGAGAGAGGATCGCCGAGGAAAAGCGCTTCCTCCTCGGCCTGCTGCTCCTCTCGGTCATCACCGGCGTGTTCGTCGCGCTGGCGTTCGGCGGCTTGCTCGCGCGTCGGATCTCCCGGCTACGGTTCGCGGCGGAGCGGGTCGCCAACGGCGACTTCGACCTCCGCATCCCGATCCATGCCGATGACGAGATCGGTCTCCTCACTCGCGAGTTCAACCGCATGGTCGAGGAGCTGCGGCGGACCACCACCTCCCGCGACGCGCTGTCCCGCGAAGTGCACGAGCGCCGCCGCGCCTACGAGCGCATCCGGGTGCTCAAGGAGAAGGCGGAGGACGCGGCCCGGGTCAAGAGCGAGTTCCTCGCGAACATGAGCCACGAGATCCGCACCCCGATGAACGGCGTCATCGGGATGACCGACCTCGCGCTGGAGACCGAGCTCAGCGACGAGCAACGCGAGTACCTGACCATGGCGAAGTCCTCCGCGGAGTCCTTGCTCGCGATCATCGATGACATCCTCGACTTCTCCAAGATCGAGGCCGGCAAGTTGGTCCTCGATCCCGTGGAGGTCGCGCTCCCGGAGATCGTCGGATCGGCGCTCCGGACCTTCGCGATCAAGTGCCACGAGAAAGGGATCGACCTGATCGGATCGATCGATCCTGACGTTCCGGAGCGAATCGTCGTCGACCCGTTACGCCTGCGCCAGGTGCTCGTCAACTTCGTCGGCAACGCCGTCAAGTTCACCGACCGCGGCGAGATCGTGACGACGATCTCGGTCGAGAGTCTCGATGGACCTTCCGCGGTGCTCCACTTCGCCGTCCGCGACACCGGAATCGGCATCTCGCCCGACCGTTGTCGCTCGATCTTCGATGCGTTCAGCCAGGCCGATGGGTCGACCACCCGGAAGTACGGAGGCACCGGCCTCGGTCTTTCGATCTCGTCGCAGCTGATCGAGCTCATGGGGGGCACGGTCTGGGTCGACAGCGAGGTCGGCGTCGGCAGCACGTTCCACTTCACGATCGACTGTGGCCTCCCCCTGAACGACATCACGGATCCCGCGACCGTCGCCACCCTGACCGGCCGGTCGGTGGGGGTGCTGATCGAGAATGCGACGGAGCGGATGGTGATCGCCCGGATGCTCGGGTCGAAGGGCATGCGGGTGGAAGTGTTCGATCAACCCCAGTCCGCCCTCGATGAGCTCGCCGACCCGAAGCGTCAGCCCGATCTCCTGATCGTCGACTACTTGATGCACGACATCGACGGGCTGGAGTTCGTCTCCGAGCTCGGACAGATGGTCCAGTTCGGTGGGGAGATCATCCTGCTGAAGTACCCCGGCGTGCTCCAGATCGTCGGCGCTCGGTCCCGACAGTTCGGGATCGCGGCGACGGTGAACAAGCCGGTGCTCGCTTCCGACCTGATCCCCGTGGTCGCACGGGTCTTCGCCGAGTCGACGTTGCCGCGCTCGCGGCCCGAGATGAGTCCGTCCCGCCAGGGATCCGAGACCGATGGACGAGCGTTGCGGGTGCTGCTCGCCGAGGACAACCCCGTCAATCAGAAGCTCGCCGTGCGGATGCTCGAGAAGCGGGGCCACGAAGTGAACATCGTCGGCGACGGAGCGCGTGCGGTCGAAGTCGTCACGAGCGAGCCGTTCGACCTGGTCCTGATGGACATCCAGATG
>JAGQRC010000412.1 GCA_020425835.1 Planctomycetota bacterium
GGAGCTCGGCACACTCGAGGGCCTCGACGCCCATCCCTCCCCTCGAGAACTTCGGACCGTACGAGATCATCCGCTCGATCGGAGCGGGCGGCTTCGGCGAGGTCTACCTCGCCGAGCAGCGGACGCCGATCGTCCGTCGCGTCGCGATCAAGGTGATCAAGGCGGGTATGGACTCTCGTCAGGTCCTCGCGCGCTTCGACGCGGAGCGCGACATCCTCGCGAGGCTCGACCACCCAGGCATCGCCCGGATCCTGGACGCGGGGGTCACGCCGACGGGTCGCCCCTACTTCGTGATGGATCCCATCGACGGCTCACCCATCACGAAGTTCTGCGAAGCGGCAAACCTCGACGTGTCCGCGCGGCTGCGCCTCTTCCTCCGGGTCTGCGGCGCCGTGCAGCACGCCCATCAGAAGGGCATCATCCATCGCGATCTGAAACCCTCGAACGTCCTGGTCACGGCGCGGGAAGATGGGCCCAATCCGACGATCATCGACTTCGGCATCGCCAAGGCGCTCGACCGCTCGCTCCTCGACGACTCGGTCGCGACCCGCGAGCGCGTCTTCCTCGGGACGCCGGAGTACGTCAGCCCGGAGCAGGCCGAGTCGGGATCGGCGAGTGTCGACACCCGCAGCGACGTCTACTCGCTCGGCGTGCTGCTCTACGAGTTGCTGACCGGCGAGACTCCGTTCAGCCGGGAGTTCCGCGCGACATCGACGATCGAGGAAGTGCGACGCGTCATCGAGGAGACCGAGCCGGTGCGCCCGAGCACGCGGATCGGCACGAGCCACGGGGGGGACCTCGTCATGGCTCAACGCTGCCGCGGGGACCTGGATTGGATCGTGCTCAAGTGCCTGGAGAAGGACCCAGGGCGACGCTACCCGTCGGTCAGCGCGCTCATGACGGACGTCCGCCATCATCTCGACGACGAGCCCGTCCTCGCCGGTCCTCCCGATCTCGGCTACCGGCTGCGCAAGTTCGTCCGGCGGCATCGTCTCGGCGTCACCGCCGCGGCGAGTATCGCGATCGCGATCATCGCGGGCGGCGCGTTCGCCACGATCGGCCTGGTCCGCGCGATGCGGGAATCGAAACGGGCGGACGAGCAACGAGAGGTCGCCGAGAGTCAGCGTCGACGCGCGGAGGCGGTGCGGGACTTCTTCATCCGGCGCATGATCGAGGCGGCGAACCCGAACTACGGCAAGGGTCCCGACACCCCGGTCGGCGCGGTGCTCGAGCAGCTCGCCGACGGCATCGACGACGCTTTCTCCAACGCGCCCGATCTCGAGGCTTCGGTCCGGGCGACCCTCTCGGTGGCATACCGCGACCTCGGCCGCTACGAGCCGGCGGCCGAGCAGATCGAAGGGGCACTGCGTTGCGCGAGCCGATCGGACGCGATCGACGCTCGAGACGTGAATCGATGGCAGGTCTACGCAGGAGAGCTCGCCGGACTGCGCGGGGACTTCGACCGCGGGGAGCGGCTCCTCCGTGCGGCCGCCGCGTCGGCGAGGAGCCAGTTCGGAGCGGACTCGGAGGAGTCGTTGACCGCCGACGCTCGGCTCGGCGGACTCCTCTGGCGACGCTCGCAGTACCCGGCGGCCGAGGAGATCCTCGCCGAGGTCGTCGAACGACGGATCGTCGCCTCCGGACCGGACTCCGTGGAGACGGCTCAGGCGCGCATCGATCTCGGTCTCGTGCGCCGTGCGCTCGGCCGCGAGGAGGAGGCGATCGCGCTGTACCGCCAAGTGATCCCGGTCTACACGGCGGCCTACGGCGAGGACCACCCCCGCGTGTTGATCGTCAAGAACAACCTCGGCGTCGCGCTCGATGAGCTGGGGCGCGAGGAGGAGGCCGCCGAGCTCTACCGAGAGGTCTACGAGAAGCGCCGCGCACGCCTCGGAGATCAACACCCCTACACGCTCGCGTCACTCTCGAACGTGGCTCGCTCGCTCGCGGCGCAAGGTCGACATGCCGAAGCGGAGGAGCTGTGTCGATCGGCCTACGCGTCGCTCCGCGAGGTCGTCGGTGAGAACGACGCCACGACGCTCCTCGCGCTCCGACAGGTCGGGGATCAAGTGCGCGACCAGGGTCGAGTCGACGAGGCGTTTGAGATCTACCGATCGATCCTCGAGAGACAGCGCACGAGCGTCGGAAGCCATCTCGACATGGCGTTCACGCTCGAGCGCCTCGGGAGGATCGCCCGGGAGCGGGGCGACCTCGACCGTGCCGCGAGTTGGTTCGCCGAGCGCGTCGACCTCTGCGTCGAGCATCTCGGTCCCCTCCATCGCTGGACGCGGCGCGCGGAGTCGGAGCTCGGGGCGGTGCTGACCCAACTGGGGCGCGCCGATGAACTGCGCGACCTGCGCGCCGCCACGATCGCACGCGCGACGGCCGCCGCGGACGATCCGGCGAACGCGGTCGAGGCACTGACGCGCGTGGCGTGGTTGCGACTGACCTGCGACGTCGAGACTCTGCGCGACCCCGACGAAGTGATCCGGACCGCGACGCGTGCGCTGGAACTCGGCGGCGAGAACGCGAACCTGATCGAGATCGTCGCGTTGGCCCGCGCCGGCCGAGGGGATCGGGAAGCGGCGATCGATGGGCTCGCGCGCGCGTCCCAGCTGCGCGGTCACGCGCTCGGCCGAGATCGGGTCCGCGAGATCGTGGACGCCGGCGGCGACTGGTCCGCGATCAACACACGGTACGAGGCGGCGGTGGGCTCCGGCTCGCCATAGCCAGTGGCCGAGATCGGCCAGGCGACTTTCCCCCGACCACCGTCGAGATCGTTCACGGACCGGATATCATGGGACGCCTCTGAGTTGGGAGTCGATCCATGAGAAAAACGATCCTGATCTCGCTCGGCGTCCTGGTGTTCGTCGTCGCATCGACATGCACCGTGAACGGGGCCGTGGTGCTGATCGATGATGCCCACGGCCAACCAACGAGTCTGTTCGCGTCGTCGACCTTCTCCGTCGCGAGAGATGCGCTGTTGGACGCGGGGCACGTTCTCGAGCAGCTCACCGGCTCCAGTGGCGCGCTCGACACGGCCGCGCTCACGGGCATCGACGTCTACTACTCCGGCGCGATCAACGTCGCGTACTCGGCGAACGAGATCGCGGCACTCCAGGCGTTCGTCGCGGCCGGAGGGGGGGTCGTTCTGACGTATGACGGCGGCTTCTCGTCGAGCTCCGCCGTCGACTCGGTCAACACCTTCCTCGACCCGTTCGGCATCCAGGCTTCGACGAGTGTCGTCTCCCCGACCGGCATCCAGATCGACACCATCGTCCCCCACTGCAGCACGACCGGAGTCCAGAGCGTCGGCCTCGACTTCGTCCGGCTCCTCTCCAGCATCACGCCGCCCGCCATCGACCTGACGGAAGGGACCGCGATCGACTTCCTCGCGGTCTCGGACAGTGGCACCGGCTGGGTCTTCTTCATCGGTGACCAGTCGCTGTGGACGAACCCCGGTGCGGGCGCCGACTTCAACGTGACCGATCTCGACAACCAGCAGCTCCTCCTGAACATCATCGGACACACACCGGGCTGCGTGGTGGGGAGCTCTTTCGCGCGCGGTGACACCAACCAGGATGGGCTCTTCGACATCAGCGACGCCGTCGCCTCCCTCGCCGCCCTGTTCATCCCGGGAACCCCTCCGCCGGCCTGTCTCGACGCGTGCGACACCAACGACGACGGACTCTTCGACATCAGCGACGCGGTGTTCACGCTGGCTTCGTTGTTCATACCCGGTTCGGCGCCGATCGCCCCGCCCGCGCATCCCGACTGTGGTGCCGATCCCACCGCGGATGGGCTGGATTGTGCCTCGCCGCCCAACCCCTGCCCGTGAGGCGGGACGCTTCACCCCCACCAACCCCGTGCTCGCGCGTAGAACGATCGACGTCGCAGCCGGAGTCGCGCACCTCGACGGCACTTCGCCACCGCGCGTCCGACGACCAGCTCTGGATCGCGGGGATGATCGATGGCGCGGTTCCCGTCTCCCGCGAGGATCAGACCCGCATCGCATCGACCGAGGAAGCGGTGGATCAAGGGCGGGTCACTGTCGAGGACCACGATGTCTCCGGGGCGAAGGTCCGCCGCGAGACAGCGCTCGACGATGACCCGATCGCCGGGCCTGAGAGAGGGCCGCATGCTCTCGCCGCGCACGGTGACGATGATCTCGCAGCAATCGAGCGCGAGTCGGAGCGGGGAGAAGCCGTTCACGAGAACGTGAGTCCCGTGCAACCCTCGGCGGCCGAGGCTTTGGTCAACGGTGGATCGAAGTTGCACGTGTTCGCCACCGCCTCGATGACTTGCTCGAACTCGATGGCCGGGGCGCCGTAGGTCTCGACCCCATCGCCTCCGGCGTCCGATGACTCCTCCCGCGGTCTCGAGTTCGACATCATCACGATCTCGCTTCACCGCTCCGAGAGCAGCCGGCACCGCAACCTCGCGACTCGCATCC
>JAGQRC010000413.1 GCA_020425835.1 Planctomycetota bacterium
CGGTGTGGATCGACGGTGTTCCCGCTTCGATCGTCTTCGCGAGCACGACCCTCATCCAGGCGGACACATCCGCTCTCCCGATCGGTGGTCCGTACGACCTCGAGATCCGCCGGTTCATCTTGTTCACCGGCTGGGTCCTGGTCGATGCCGCTCCCGCATCGATCACGGTGAGCGGACCGCTCGTCGTCTCGAACGTGGACCCGGCCGTGATCCTCCAGGGCACGACTCAGCCGTTGATCGTCCACGGTGCGGGGTTTCGCGAGGTGACGGAGTTCGACCTGTTCTCCCCCGCGACGGGAACGTGGTCGGTGGACACCGGGACATTCGTCGATGCCACCGAGCGACAGATCTACGTGTCGGGAGGGGTCCCCGCCGGGGTCTACGCGGTACGCGCGACGGACAACGCTCCCGGTGGAGGCTCGATCGTCGCGTCGCTCGCCGATGGGTTGATCATCTCGCCACCGCTCTCCGTGGCGTCGTTCTCACCCCAGGAGGTCTCCTACCTGGGCCAAACGACCTGCACGGTGCTCGGCGGCGGCTTCACGCCGAGCAGCACCGTATGGCTGGATGGAACCGCGATCCCGACCCTCTTCGTCTCGACCACGGAGCTCCACTGCCAACCGCCTCCATCGCTCGAGCTTCCCACCTCGCCTCTCCTCTCGGTGACGGTGCTCGATCCGATCACCGGGAGCGTGACGATCCCCGACGCGATGCGCTATCGAGGTCCGCTCGCGGTGAACCACAACGATGACCCGGTCGTGCTCGCGACCGATCCGATGCTCCAGATCGGTCTCGATGGCGATGGCTTCGTTCCCGGAATGACGGTCGAGATCGCGGGGGTGATGGCCTCGGTGGTCTCCGGGGACGTGACCCATGCGGAAGCGACGTTCCCGAGCTTGCCTGTCGGAGTCCACGACATCGTCGTCTCGGTCACGGTGCCGGGCGAGAGTCCGTGGACCGTGACCGCCACGCTCGCGGACGGAATCACCGTTGCCGCGGACTCCGTTCCGTCGATCATCGCCGTCGAGCCGAACGTCGTCTGCTCGGACGAACCGACCCCGGTGCTGATCGTCGGTGCGAACCTGATCCCGGAAACCGATCTCTCGCTCGGAGGGGTGGTTCTCTCCACCGCTGCCGTCAGTCGCGATGGGACGAACCTCTACGCGACGATTCCACCCGGACTCCCGACCGGCCCCATCGTGCTCGAGGTCTCGGACTTTCGCGGGTCGAGCGCGGTATCCGATATCCTCGAGGTCACGGGGACGTGCGCGACGCTGCTCCCTCCGGAAGAACTCGAAGCCGCGCGAGCATACGGGGTCGCCCGCTTCTCTTGGCACAATCCGGAGCCGTACGACTTCATCGACATCTTCGACGCCAGCGGTGTGCTCGTCGCGACACTTCCGGGCGACACCACTCAGTTCGAGCTCGACACCACCGCCGATGTCGTCGAACTCGAACTCCAGGGTCGGACGGTGTCGGCGATCTCACCGGTCGTCGCCGCCAAGGCCTTGGCGCACGACTGTGAGTACCCGCCCCCGCACTCCGGTGCGGCAGCCCCCGGGGGGCTGGACATGGCGCTCCGAGGCGGACACGCGCCGGCGGATGTGATCCGCTGCGAGTCCGACGGCCCGATCATTCCGTCGATCCGGGAGCACTTCCCTCAGGCCGATCGACCGGGATCGGCGACCATCGGCTTCATCTTCCCGGCCGCCATCGCCCATCTGATCACTCGGGACGAGCTCCGCATCGGCTTCACGCTGGACGAGCCCGTCGAACGACTCGAGTTCCGCGCGTTCTACCAACGCATCGCCGGGGACTTCGGCGTCTCGTTGCGGGGTCGCCTCGTGCAGGTCTTCCCGGCAGACGGGTTCGTCGACGAGTTCACGTTCCCGGATCCCTTCATCGGCGCGCCGAAAGCGTTCCACGAGGTGACCTACTATCGGGCCACGGACGACGTGTCGGCACCCGACGCGCAAGCCTGCGTCGACGCCAGCGGCGAGGTCCTCGCGATTCCGGCCGGAGAGTACCGACTCGAGATCTACACCGTCGGTGGAGATCCGGCGGTGCCCTACTACCTCTTCGCCGACGATCCGCGCGACCGAGAGTCCTTCATCGCCGGCGTCCCGTGCCCGCCGTATCCGCTCGTCGAGGTGCGGGATCTCACGGGGTTGCGCACGTTGCCCAACGTGACGGCGGTCGTCGTCGAGGAGACCGTGCAGGGTGCGGGGTTGGGTGTCGCGGCGCGGGTGAGTGCGCGCGGCACCTGGTTCGACTTCGACGGTGACGAGTACTCGATCGACCCCTACTGCGACTCGCGCTTCCTGGCGACGACGCTGCTCGGCACGTTGACCATCGGGTGCAACGACCCGCCGTACCGACCGAACGACTCGTTCCAGTTCTCCTGGACCGTTCACTCCGAAGAGCCCGCGGTGACCAAGTTCGACGGACCCGAGCCTTGGCTCCAGCTTCCGTCGTGGGGTTGCTACAAGATCGAGCTGACGATCACGGATCTGGCGTGCGGCACCTCGCGCACCTTTCAGCGAGACGTCGCCATCTTCGACGCGACGGGCGACCTCTGCGACGGCGACCCGTTCTCGTTTCGCTACCCGTCGCCCAAGCCGTCCACTGTCGAGGGCATCGTCGGCCTCGCGGGGCTTCCGGGGAGCGGCTCGTTCCAAGGTGAGCGCCCACTCGAGTTCCAGGTGCTGGTGGTCCCCGAGTGCTACTGCGGCTCATCCGGTCCCTGCGAGGCGGCCGAGCTCGGCGACATCGAGTTCTCGCTCGCGCTCGGCTACTTCGCGCTCGGTTCCCTCCAGTACGCGACGCTCTCCGGCTCGACGTTCACCGTCGAAGACCTGTGTCCCGACGTCTTCGAAGGACCGAAGTACTTCCACCTGTCGATGGACGACCTCGGCGTGGTGGGCACACATCCGCTCCTCAGTTCCTCGCAACCGCGCTCCGTGTACTTGATGGGAAGAGCGACCGGCGCGTCGACCCATCCCTGGCGACCGATCGGTGCGCCGCTGAGGATCTTCTCACCCCCCGAGGTCCTCTCGAGCGGAGCTCCTTGGGAGGGCTACTTCGATCCGGAGGCGGTCGAGTACGGATTCACCGTGAAGTCCGACAACGACTCAGTGAAGACCTTCCCCCTGCCCGACACGGAGTCGATGTCGTTCGGCCTCGTCGACGCGGGGATCGAGCCGACGACGGGGAACGTCTTCGACGCAGGCTTCTCGTCGGCGTTCACCCTGAACGGTGTCAATTGGGCGGCCGAGGTCGGGGTCGGACTGACCGGTGGCGACGTGATGGACAACCTGATCGGCGGAGCGCCGGACGTCGTGGAAGGTGTCGAGCTTCCGCGCCTGCCGGACGACCCTCCGGCGTGGGAGTACTGCTCGAACCGGACGCTCTTCAAGCAGGAGTTCTCGCAGACCCTCTTCGAGTCGATCATCTACGCGGGTTAGATCGGACCCGTCCCGGTGAACATCTGGGCCTCCGTGGGCCTCGGCTTCTTGTTCCAGATCCGATCCTACCTCCACTCTCGTGTCGCGCCGTTCGAAGGGCTGAGTGGTGGGGACCTGTACTCGCTCGACTTCGCCCTGAAGACGGACATCGTCATTTCGATCCCCTGCCAGATCTCCGTCGACATCCTCGCGGGGATCGCAAGCGTCGGGATTGCATTGATCCCCGAGGCGACGTTCGAGCTCGCGCCATTCTTCGAGCTCGCGTACTCGGCCTCGGGATCGACGTCTTCACCTCCCGGACTGTACCGGCGCGCGACCATGGACATCTCGATGCAGGCCGAGGCTTGCCTCCAGACGATCCTCCTCGGCGAGCAATGCGTCACGGTGACGAGTCCACTGGTGACGGACTGGGAGTTCATGTCTCCATCGGGCTCACTGCCGGCGCTCGCGGCCTGCGCGACATCGAGCTCGGCGGCGGGGGCCGGCGTCGGAGTGATCTCGCCCGCCGGGTCCACCGTCGTCTCGGTCTACGAGTCGGTCAACAAGCCGGTCTCGATCGTCTCGCCGGACGGCACCACCGTCGTCGATCTGTGGGTCACGGAAGACACGCAGGGTCAGCTCGCGAAGATCACGATCACGGAGAACGGCATCGCGTCGACGCTCATCGAAGCGGTGATCTACGACAACGACTACTTCATGGAGCCCTCGGCCGCGTTCGTCTCGGACACCGAGATCATCCTCATCGGCACCGGCCCCCCCATCGGGTGGATGCCTCTACCGACCCCGATCGATCCCGCGCACCCGCTGTACCTCGTCAACCGGAACCTCAACGCCGCCCGCGCCGAGATCCAGATGGTGCGACTGTCGAAGGCGTCGGGGAGCTGGACGATCGATATGCTCGCTCAGTCGCCTCTCTCCGATCCGGAGTCCGCGCTGCCGGAGGACTGGCGCGTCGACGGACGCGCGACGATCACCGGCGATCCGTCGAG
>JAGQRC010000414.1 GCA_020425835.1 Planctomycetota bacterium
TCCGCCGCAACGAGGCGGCCCTGCGATCCGTGATTCCGGGCTTTCGCGCGGAGTCGCTCCTCGGACTGTCGATCGACCCCTTCCTCGAGAACCCGACTCGCGACCACGCCGATTTCGCGCGCCAGGAGTTGCTCCCGATCCGCCGTCAGATCGAGGTCTCCGATCGAGTGTTCACGATCGCCGTGACTCCGATCCTGGACTCGCAGGGACAATGGATGGGGAACTGCCTGGAGTGGTGGGACCTCACCGACCAACGTCGCGCCGAGGAGCAGGTGGCGAGTCTCATCAGCAGCGCGGTGGCCGGCGATCTGCATCATCGGGTCGATTCGCGGAACTTCGAGGGATTCATGGGGGGACTCGTCGATGGCATCAATCGCCTGATGGACGCCGTCGTCGATCCGATTCGCCAGACCGCAGGGCTCGTCGAGTCCCTCTCCCGGGGCTGTCTCACCGAGACGATGGCTGCGGGGTTCGAGGGGGAGTTCGGGGAGCTGGAGCGCTCGGTGAACTCGTGCGTCGAGAATCTGCGCGCGATGGTGCACGACGTCCAGGTGGTCGCGTGCCACCTGCACGAAGCGTCGGCCAACATCGCCCAGGGCAACACCGACCTGAGCCGGCGGACGGAGGCCCAGGCCGCGTCGCTCGAGGAGACCGCATCGACGATGGAAGAGCTGACGGCGACGGTCCGTCAGAACGCCGAGAACGCGAGACGCGCGGATGAGCTCGCGCTGGCGGCCAAGGTCTCCGCGGACAAGGGCGGTTGCGTCGTCGGCGATGCGGTGGGGGCGATGTCGGAGATCAACGCGAGCTCGAAACGGATCGAGGACATCATCGGGGTGATCGATGAGATCGCCTTCCAGACCAATCTCCTCGCCCTGAACGCGGCGGTCGAAGCGGCGCGAGCGGGGGAGCAGGGCCGCGGCTTCGCGGTAGTCGCGAACGAAGTCCGCAATCTCGCCCAGCGCAGTGCCGGAGCGGCGAAGGAGATCAAGGCGCTGATCAAGGACAGTGTCGCGAAGGTCGAGGAGGGGACGCGCCTGGTCGATGCGTCGGGCCAGACCCTTTCGGAGATCTTCAACTCGGTGCAGCACGTCAGCGACCTCATCGCCGAGATCGCCAACGCCAGTGGCGAGCAGACCCGAGGCATCGAGCAGATCAACCGCGCGATCGCCCAGCTCGACCACATGACCCAGCAGAACGCGGCACTGGTCGAGGAGGCGGCGGCGGCTGCGGAGTCGCTCGACGAACAGACGCTGCAACTCAACGAGATGATGGGCTTCTTCGAGGTCGGCGGACTCGAGAAGTCGATGCCCACTCCGACGAGAGTGGGCGCCGGAGCCGCTACTCGAGGACGCCGCCAAAGTTCTGGCGGCAGCTCGGGTCCACGCCATGCGCCCCCCATCCGTCGATCGACGTCCCTCGAAGCGACGTTCTCCGACGACGGCTGGGAAGAGTTCTAGTGGCCCGTGCGGGAAGTCCGTCGAGTGTCCATCCCCCGATTGCGGGAGGAACTCGGAACGGCGCGTCGAACGAAGCGGGCCACGGAAGCGTCAACGGCGCCAGCCGTGGAATCGACAACGCAACGGCGCCAGCCGTTGAACCGGCGTACGCACCGGTCGATCCTCACTCCTCGAGTCGATCGCGATAGAACAGTTCTTCGCGCCCCCGTACCCAGTCGCGGTAGATCCGGACGAGGAGGAGAACGCTGCGCTGAGTCAGCGGATCGTCCACGCCTCGACGTCGGGCGCCGTGGACGTAGGCCCGGACCGCGAGACGCTCCGCTTCCTCGCGATGGCCAACCGCGGCGAGCGAGGCCGCGACCGTGCGGTCGACATCATCGAGGTGGTCGCGGGCCGGGATCTCCCGCTGGCGGTCGAGGGTCAGGAGCTCCCAGGTCAGAGGAGTGTTCGACTGCAGGGAATCGGCGCGGTCGATCACGTACGGCGCCAACCGGTAGGTGAACGAGATCGTCGACTCGGGAAGTGCGGGGTTCTCCTCGATCCCATCGTCGACCACCGCGCTCTGGAGGAGGGGATCGACGCTGCGGGGCCAGCTCGGCTCGCGGTAGTCGAGTTCCATCTCTCGCAGTGATCGCCCGGTCTCGAGCTTCAGACCCACCGTGGCGTCGGCGTAGACCTTCTTCCATCGTAGCGGGAGGTTCGAGGGCAGGAGCCCGCCATCCGGATCCGGAGGAAGGAACAACACCGACTCCGGTTGGCGTGCGACGGGCTCGTCGAGGGTCAGCGAGGTGAGCGACGTGGTCGGCGTGGTCGGGGGAGCGACGGTCTCTTCGTCCGCGTCGCGAGGTGGAGTGGTTGGCGTCTCGGGGACGGTGGTCGGCGTGTCGGGACGCGCCGGCGCCGCTGGGTCCGGATTCGCTCGTGCCTGGAGCGACACCGACGAACCCGCGGGCGACTGGGGGTCGCGAGCGTCGACCGACAGCGTCCAGATCGACGACGCGACGATGATGGCCAGCAGGAGCGCGTTGAACCATCCGCGCGCACCCGCGGTGGTCGGCGCACTCTCGGAAGAGCGCGGGGAGATCGGGGACGTCATCCTCGTCACCTTTCCATCCCACCTCGCCGGAGGGAGTCGGCTCGGCAGCAGGAAGGGCCGCGCCGGATGTCCGAGCGGCTGCCGGGCGATGGTATCGGACGAGGCGTCGCGTGTCGAACGCGAAAGAGAGACGGGGTCAACGCCGCCGCGGAGAGATCACCGTGGGGACTTCCGTCGGGAAGCCGACTTCGCAGGGGACTTTCGTGCCGCGGAGCGTTTGGCCTTCTTGGCCACGGGTCGTCCGACACTCGTCGACTTGCGTCGACGGCGTCGGGTGACCTCCCGGACGAGGGCCGAGGTGAACTCGGTCGTCGAGGCATCACCACCGAGATCGGGGGTCTTGCACTCCCCCTTCTCGATCACCGTGGAGATGGCGTTGCGCAGGAGGAACGCGGCGTCGTCGAGGCCGAGGTGGCGCAGCATCATCGAGCCCGAGAGGATCAGTGCGGTGGGGTTGGCGATCCCGCGTCCGGCGATGTCCGGCGCCGAGCCGTGGACCGATTCGAAGATCGCGACCGACTTTCCGATGTTGGCACCAGGGACGACACCGAGGCCGCCGACCAGCCCGGCGCACAGATCGGAAATGATGTCTCCGTAGAGGTTGGGCAGCACGATGACATCGAACCGGGACGGATTGATCACGATCTGCATGCAGCAGTTGTCGACGATCAGGTCCTCGAAGGCGATGTCGGGAAAGCGCTTGGCCGTGCGTCGGGCACAGTCGAGGAACAAGCCGTCGGACAACTTCATGATGTTGGCCTTGTGGACCGCGGTCACCTTCTTGCGGCCCCGACGGCGGGCGTACTCGAACGCGGCGCGGGCGATCCGGTTGGACGCTTTGGCGGTGATGATCTTCAAGGTCTCCACGACGCCCGGGACGATCTCGTGCTCCTTGCCCGCATAGAGGTCCTCGGTGTTCTCGCGGAACAGCACCATGTCCATGTGCTCGCCCACGTAACGGGACTGGACCCCGGGGATCAGTTTGATCGGGCGGATGTTCGCGAAGAGCTCGTACTGCTGTCGGAGCTGGACGTTGACGCTCTTGTGTCCGGTGCCGACCGGCGTCGTGAGCGGTCCCTTGAGCGCGATCTTGTTCCGGCGAATGCTCGCATGCGTCTTGCGCGGGATGAGCTCGCCGGTCCGCTCGTGCGCGGAAGCCCCCGCATCCGCGTTCTCGAACTCGATTCCGCAATCGAGGGCCTCGAAGACCTGCACGGTGGCGGCGGCGATCTCGGGGCCGATCCCGTCGCCGGGGATGAGCGTGACGATCTGGGTCATGGCGCGCTTTCCGGACTCTCGTCGGATCTGGGATGACGTCGGAGAACCTCGATCGAGGGGAAAGCGCAGCACAGTATCAGAAAGTGAGCGTCAAGTCCTGCGCGGTGTGCGCGCGGCCCGCGTTCCGTGGCGACTCGCTACCGCTTCTCGGGCGACGGTTCGGGTGAAGACTGTGCCGGGTCGGATGCGGAGACGGTCCGGGATTCGTCGATGCCCGCCTCGATCCGCGCGCGCAATTCCTGCGGGAAGATCCGCGCCGCGACGACCACGCCGTCGACGATCTTGCTCCCGATGACCGACTCACGGATCGGACGGTGGAGTTGGGAGTCCTCGAAGTGATAGACGCCGAGGGCGAAGAGCCCGAACAGGAGACAGCCGACCGCGAGCCCGAGGACGCCACCGAGGAGCGAGTCGACCAGCCTCAGGGTGGAGCCGAAGAAGCGACGGAAGATCAGGAGGACGCCGAGCCCGACCACGAGGCTCGCGCCGACGATCGACGCGTAGGCGACGCCTTCGGCTCCAGACTGGCCGAGCTGCGCACGGACCCGCTCGAACGCGTCGGACTGCGCCAGCGAGGTGGAGGCGCGACTCGCGACGACGAACCCGAAGACGAG
>JAGQRC010000415.1 GCA_020425835.1 Planctomycetota bacterium
CGATGCATCGTCGCCGACGGTGAGGATCCAGTCGCCCATGGCCGGCTCGCAGTGGAAGTCGGCGAGCGTTCCGATGGACGGTTGGACGAAGAGCCCGGACTGGTAGGGGACCGAGTCCGAGGCTGCGCCGAAGTCGGTGAAGAAGGTATGGACGTTGTCGTCGCCCCCACCGTCATCCATCATCAGGATCACGGTCGTGCCCATGGGCGAGGTGATCGACAATGGGTCGAGGTCAGCCTGGAAGCTGTGGGTGATGTTCACCTCGACGTACATGTCCGCGATGTTGATCGCGTTCGGGACGGTGATCGTGTCGGTGATGACCGTGGAGTCGAGGATCGGCGTTCCCGGCGCGCTGCACAGGACCACGTCCGGAATCTCCGGCACCCCCGTCGAGCAGCAGAACTCCGGCGACTCGTCGATGCCATCGAGTCCGATGATGCAGATCTCGTGCACCAGGTTGCCGGCGAGGCCGGTGACCGTGGTATCGATCGCCGTGCCCAGCAGGTCGGGGACCTGCGGGACGCCATCGACGACCACTCGGATTCCGGTGTAGACCTGGCCGAGGTCCCAGGTGACGTTCACGTCGGTGGTCCCGCTGACGTGATCGCAGGCGACGTTCTGGACCGGGATCACGTTCGGAATCGTCGCTCGGTAGATCCCGTCGAGACCGTCGACCGTCGCCTCGAAGATCACCGCCCCGTCGTTGGCGAGCGCGACGCTGCTCCCCGCGATGTCGGTCAGCATTCCGTTCGGGATGGCGACCTCGTCGGTGGTGACGAGGGAGAGCGTCCCCGCGCTGTACAGCACGATCGCCTCGACGTAGGGGATCGGGTTCGACGGGTCGTCGTCGATGTTGACGAGGATCGCGATGTCGCCGTTGTCGTTGATCGCGACGCCGTTGATGATCCCGAACTGCGTCAACGGAACGCCGGTCAGGAGCGAGGCATCGCCATCCTCCTGGAGGATGACCTCCGGTGCGCCTCCGCCGATGCTCGCGATCACCACGTTGTCCTCGGTGGTCGCGGTATCGATGATCGCGTCGATGACCCAGTCGCCGTTGTCGTTGATCCGTACGTCGTCGGTCGACTCGTACGCGAACGTCCCGGTCGGGGCCGTGATCATGTCGCCGGCGCGAATCGCCACTTCGTAGTCGAGACCGGGGCGCTTGATGAACAGCACGTCGTCCGTCGTGGTATCGCCTTCGAGATCGCCGTCGATGATCACATCGCCGTTGTTGTTCCAGTCGATCTCGTTGAACGCGACGGTGCCGAACGTCTCACCGTCGAGCGGCCCGCCGATGATGAGCTGGCCCTCGCGGAAGATGCTCGTCGCGTTCATCGGCAGCGGAAGGCCGTCGAAGTAGATGACCATGTCATCGGTCGTGGAACCGTCGAGGTCCGCACGGAAGGCGACACGACCGTCGTTGAGGATCGCCGGGTAGCCGAAGTCCGCGAAGAGCCGCACGTCCGGAAGCCCCGGAGCCTGCGTGCCCTCCTGGAAGATCAGGGTGTTGTTGACGTGGAGCCCGTGGTCGAGCGTGGAGTCGGGCAGCACGTTCTGCAGCGTGGACGTGAAGGCGATGTCGCCGTTCGCGTTGACTTGCAGCCAGGTCTGGAAGATGTCGAGCGTATCGAACTCGCCGCCGGTTCCGACGGCGACGGTGCCCGATTCGACGATCAGGTCGTTGCCGAGGTAGATGACGTCGTCGTCCGTGGTCAGGGTCGTGTCACCCTGGAAGGCGACGAGTCCGTTCGACGAAACCGACGGTTTCGAGACGTTGTCCAGTTCGTCTCCCGCGACGGTTGCGCCGGAGAGGTCGCCGTCTGCGCGGCCGACCTTCTGAATGACGTATTGTCCCTCGGCCGGTACACCCACCGCGAGCGCGGCGAGGACGGCGAGGACGAAGAGTCTCGAGCGTGCCATGGTACGCCCTTCCTCGTTGTGTGGTTGGAACATGTCGGGTCCTGATCTCACACACGACATCAATAGACCCGAAGAAGGGACTCCGGTATCCCCCCCGGAGGCCCCCCGAGGTTATCCCTGCAAACCGAGTGGAACAAGCGGTTAGGCAGTGGATTGCGTCACCGGCGGACGACCGACGATCAGCCCCCTTGGAGCTCGAGATCCAAGGTCACGGGGTTCCCGGACTCGACCTCGACCCGAGCCCGAGCGAGCTCCGACTTCGACTCGGCCGGATCGTCGCCATCGGCCTCGGACCGCCGACTGTCGCGACTGGTCACGACGAGCTCGTAAGAACCCGATCGAAGTGCGGATACGCGGTAGGCTCCGTTCTCGTCGGCGCGTTCGCCCTTGATCATCGCTCCCGAGGAGGACAGCACGCGGATGAACGCGCGCGGTAGCGGACTGCCATCCTTGTCGTAGACCATGCCTTCGACGACGCCACCACTCGAGAGCTGCACCTCGATCGGCTCGCCGGTGATGGCGATGTCGTGAAGGGTCGCAGGGAGGAAGTCGCGATGGGTCACGCGGAGTTGAACGTGATGCGTCGCGATTTTCCCAAAGTCAAATCCTCCGGATTCGTCGGATACCACGCGAATGCGGGCAGGAATTGCGCCCTCTTCCCAGGCGGTGATGGCGATCTGCGCCGACGGAACGGGATCGCCGTTCTCGCCGCAGACGACCCAGCCGTACAGTTCACCGGCGCGGACGCGGGGGGCAGATCCGATCGGCGGATGCTCGGTGTCGATCCGACTCGAAGCCGAGGTCGCGCGATCGTCGGGGCTCGATTCGCGGCGGCTCGCCGGCGATCCGGTGTTCCCACTCGGAGCGCGGTCGTTCCCGTCCTCGGTTCGGCTCACGACGCGTGCGGGGCTTCCCGCCGAGAGGTCGGGCGTGTCGCCGTTCGTCGTCACGGCGACGTCCATCGGTGTCGTCCGAGTCGAGACTCCGGACCCCGAGTCGATGGCACGACCCGGGGGGGCGATCGACGACCGTCCGGCGTCGCGGTGAACGATGGCCCACACCCCGATCGCCGACAGGCCGACGAGGAGCACGGAAGTCGTGGTCGTTCGACGCATTCCCATGCGAGCGAGTATAGGAGTCTCGTCGGAGGCGGACAACGGACCGCACTCTCGCGCGTCACGGGATGGGAGTGGTGGGATCCCCGAGGAGCACCCAGCTCTCGATCACTTCTCGAAGCGATGGATCGGAGCCGAGCTCGCGTTGCACGGCGAGGATCGCTTCGCCGATGGTCGCGTCCGCGCCGGTGGCGAGGCGCGCCGTCAACGTTTCGGCGAGTGCGCCCTGGGGAATCAGCGACGTCACGGAGGTCGGGCCGAAGTAGGCGAGCGCACCGCGGTCGGGGGTCACGACCAGCGCTTCGGCCAGCGACGGGGTCTGCGGGTGGATGAAGTAGGCGGAAATGCAGTTGAACGAGATGACCCACGGCAGACTCCCCGTCGGGGGAAGGCTCGCGACGTCGGCCGCGGTCAGCAGTTCGAGCGCGGACCACGCCGTCCGACTGCCGTGGCCCGTGTACATCACGACGGCGCTCTGGGGCCAGGCGGTGGCGATCGCTTGTCGGGTGATCGCCGGGTCGGAGGGGATGGCCTCGATCGTGATGGGTGTGTACCTCGACGACAGTGCGACGGCGAGACCCTGGTTCCGCGTCGCGAAGCGAGATCCGGGAACGAGGTCCTCGGCATCGGCGACCAGCGTGAGGACATCGCTCGAGGCGGGGGAGGCGACCAACTTGTCGACGACTGCCGCACACTCGTCGATCGTCGCGACCGGCAGACGACCGATCGCCAGGTCGGGCAACCCATCGGCGTCGCCATCCGTCATGGCGACGTCGCTTCCGGATTGGAACGCGGTCGTTTCGATGAGCCGGGTGGGCACGACGACGCGGTTCGACGGACCGAGGTGCTCCGCAGGGTCGAACGTCGCGTCGCCCACCAGGAGCACCGCCCGTGGACGGGGCGTGGGCCAGTTCATCATCGCGTCGGAGAGGAACCGCTCGATCGCTCGGGTGCTCCGGCGTCCTCCGTCATAGGTGACGAAGACCGACTCGACATCGACGAGCTGCACGGCCCACCCCTGGCTCTCCCGGAGCGCCACCCATGGTCCCAGTGTGGCATGCCATGCGCGCGGTGCGATCGCGATGACGTCGACGGGAGTGGTGGGTGGAGTGAGAGGCTCCGCACCGACGTCGATCGCGCCGGGAGCGACGGCCAGCGTCGGAGTCCCGGCGAGGTAGCGGCCCCCGCTGCCCGGCGGGGTTTGGAAGCGCGCCGACCACGTGCCGTCCGGCGCGGGGGAGATGACCGCACCGGTGACGCGACCCGGCGCCGGCTCGCCCAGCGGAGACTCGACGCGGTAGATCGAGACCTCCGCCGATGTGAACCCGGTCAGCTCCATCGTCGTGTCCGGTGGAGCGCAGAACTCCAGCCGGTCATCGACCGCGCGAGTGCTC
>JAGQRC010000416.1 GCA_020425835.1 Planctomycetota bacterium
GACGTGGCGGAGCGTGACGTCGAGATCGCCGATCCAGGTGTGTGCGATGGAGACGGCGCAGGAGACCCGCTGAACCGTTCCCGTCAGCCCGCTCGCCGTGACCGTCGACGTCGTCGTCGGGAGCACGGCGGAGATCACGCTGCCTGGTGAGGCGCCGAGCGTCTGGGTCGGGAACCCGGTGAACGGGAGGGTGAGACTGGTCCCGGCGAGCGCGTGACAGTCCGCGGGCTGCGGCGGACAGGGATCGAGCGCCGCGATCTCGTAGATCGCCCCGCTCGAGTTCTCGACGACGAAGAGCGACGGCACGCCGGCGGCCGGCGAGATCGCCACCGACTCCACACCGTTCAGGAAAGGACCGAGTCCGCCGATCGACTGACCACCGAGCGGGACGCCCTGTGACGTGACGACCGAGACGTCCGTCACCTGGCCCGACGCCGTCGCACCGTGCAACACCTCGAAGCGGTTGCAGTCGAGGCGGAACGCGAGACCGTTCCCGAACGCCCCGGGGGCGGAGGGTTGGGCGAACCATGGCCCGAGCGCGGCTCCGGTGGTCGGTGAGTGGGCCGAGATCACGTCGTTGATGACGTCGATCGCCCACAGTTGACCGAGGTCGTCGAAGCAGATGTCGCCGGTCACTCCGCCGAACGGAAGTGCGAGCACCCCGACGGCGGCGAGGCCGGTCCCGTCCATCGCGCTGGTGTAGAGCGTGTCGTCGGCCACCCAGTAGAGCGACGCCCCCTCGGTGGCGAGGCCGCTGGTGGTCGACGCGCCGGACGGAGTGGGGATCGATCCGAGGAGTGACAGATCGGCGGCGGCGTACAGGTAGGCGTTGCCGGTGAAGAGGTCGGCGACGTAGAGGGTCGGCACCCCGTATACGGCACCGAGCGAGTCGAAGCACAGCGCCAGCGGCTCGGCTCCCGCGTGGAACGCCGGGCCTTGAAGCAACGGCGGAGGGGCGCCGGGGCCCGCCGGGGAAGCGGCGGAACCTCCGCCGTAGGTCCGTGCCTCCCAAGGGGGTGTGGGAGCAGTCCCGGTTTGGGCGTGCGCGGAACCGGTCTGGGCCTGCGCGGAACCGAAGAGTGCGAGGGGTAGTGCGACGAGGACGATCCGGAGCGCGGCAGCGACGGGGCCCGCTGCGGCTCGGTCGACGGGGTGGTTCATGGGTCCTTCTCTCGAGACCACCGGACCGGCGATGAGCCGTCGCAACGGGACCGGTGTCCCTCACCACGAGCGGTATGGAATCGAATGAGTGCCCAACGCGACGCTCTCGGAGCCGCACGACGGGGACCGCACGGCGAGCCGGGTGATACCCAACCGCGAAACGGGAGCGATCCGGGTCAAGGAAACGGCGGATTCGGGCGTCGACCGCCCGATCCTATCCGATCGCCGAGGCCGCGCCAGGAGGGTGCATCGGCGGAACGGCTCCGGCCCTGGTCGAGCGGGGAAGCCCGGAGCGGGGGGCTACTCGGGGGATGTCGCCCTCGGAAGTCGTCGCTCTCGAACGGCGGGATGCCGGGCACCCTCGCGGTTCGCGAGCGTCGTCCGCTCGATCGAAGCCTCGGACGACCGGTGATGATGACGACGGGCCGACGGGTGCAGAGGTGGGGGCGGGGATTACACCGGTCTTCGGACTCTCACGAAGGGATCGCGTCGTGAGAGGTGACCCCGACGAGTTCGACATCCGGGTCGACCGAGCTCTGCGAACTCCATCGAGACCGCGTGCGGAAGATGGTCGACACCAGGATGGACCGGCGACTTCGAGGCCGGGTGGACGCTGAAGGAAGCGTACGTCGACCTCGAGCGGCGACTCGATCGCTATCGTCGTCGGGAATACTTCTGCGGTAGCGAGTTCAAGCACCAGACCGGAAGTGTCACCGGAATCGATGCGAACGGTGGCTACAGCTGGCTGTGGCCGTGGGAGGGCGATCCGCTCATCCCGCAGCCCGACGGTGGAGGGAGCGACTCCGGTCCCGGCGATATCGTGCCGACTCCGTAGGAGAGGAATGAGCTCGTCTCGAAGACGCGATGCACGGGATCTGCGCGAGCAGGAGTGAATCCCCGAGGCGGGGATGATATCAGGTGTCCGGACGGCGAGCCGACGGCCGTCTCCGTCGATATCCGGCCCCGGGGGACCTCGTGCGAGCGACCACTCTCTGTTTCACCTTCTCGGCGCTCTTCCTCCTCCACCTCGGGGGGGCGGGTGTCATCGACTACGACGAGGCGTGCTACGCCGAGGTGTCGCGGGAGATGTCGGCGGCGGGGGAGATGCTGTCGCCGTCGCTCAACGGGGAGCCCTTCTTCGAGAAGCCGCCGTTCGTCTACTGGACGCAGATGGTCGGGTTCCGATGGTTCGGCGAGACCGCCTGGGGGGTTCGGTTCTGGAACGCGTGTGCCGGCGTCTGCTCGGTGCTCCTCCTCTACGCGATGGCGCGTCGTCCACTCGGTGCTGCTGCTGCGCTTCGCGCCGCTCTCGTGCTCGGAACGTGCGTCGAGGTCGCGGTGCTCGCGCGACTGGCGCTGACCGATATCTGGCTGGTCCTCTGGTTCACGGGTTGTCTCGCGGCGTTCCAACGCGCGGATGAAGCGGATCGATCGGAGCGTGGAGGGCGCGGGTGGTTCCTGCTCTCGTGCCTCTTCTCGGGTCTCGCGGTGTTGACCAAGGGG
Source organism: Planctomycetota bacterium (assembly GCA_020425835.1). The sequence goes on from JAGQRC010000416.1 coordinate 2,665, forward strand.
GCGATCGGCTTCGTGCTCCCGGTCGGGGCCGTGTTCGTCTTCCTCCTTCGGCAGCGTCGACTCGGACTGCTGCTCCGCCCATCGTGGATGATCCCGGGCGCGCTGCTCCTCTTCGGTCTCGGGCTTTCGTGGTACGTCGCGCTGGGGGCGACTCGCCCGGACGGCTTCGCGTTCATGCAGGAGCTCTTCTGGGAACACCATGTGGGCCGCTTCCTCGACTCCAAGCAGGGGCACGGCGGACCGATCGTCTACTACGTGCCGGTGCTGATCGGCGGAGCGTTGCCGTGGAGCGCCTACCTCGTCGCCGCGCTGTGGGGCGATGACCGACGCGGATTCGATGACGCGCGTCGACGCTTCCTCCATCTGTTCTCGATCTTCGGGGCGCTCACGTTCGTGTTCTTCTCGATCGCCGCGACGAAGCTCCCCAACTACATCGGACCGGTGTTCCCCGTGGTGGCGCTCCTCGTCGCGGACCGCTGGTCGCGGTTCGATCCATCGGGAAGGGGATGGACCTGGGCGACCCGGGGAACGATCGCCCTCTTCACGCTTCTCGCTCTGGCGTTCGCGGTGGTGCCGGCGACGCTCCAACGGCTTCCGGTTTGGCTCGGTGAGACGGCGCACAAGGCACCCGGACTGGTCGATCTCGACCTGGGGACACTACCGCACCTGACCGCGGGTCTCTTCGCCGCCGCAGCACTCGGCGCGTTCCGCTTTCGCGCGTCCGTGGCGCAGGTCTTCACGATTCTCGTGACGACACAGCTCTGCTTCATCGTCACGGTCGCGGTCGGGTATCTTCCGCGCGTCGACGACGCGATGTTCCGACCGTTGCGCGAAGCCGCCGTCGCCGCGGACTCGGAGCTCACCGCGGAGGAGCCGATCGTGTTGCTCGGCATTCGCCACGCGCCGAGCGTCAGCTTCACGACCGGTCGCCGCACGGCATACGTCAGTCGCAAGGATCCCGAGGCGGTCGCGCAGCTCCTCACGACGCCCGGACGCGTCGGGATCGTCGTGGAGTTCTACGCGTCGGTCCTCGGGGACACCGGTTGGGAGGAACTCCGACGGAGCGGGGGCTACGTCGTGTTTCGAACGGCTCCGGTGGGATCTCGCTCCTCGGGTTGAAGCGCACCGCGCTTCGATCGGTCACGACCGAGTCGCCTCCAGCGGCTTCGGCCACCCAGACCGATGGTCAACGAGCCGACCGCGCCCAGGATGCCGAACATCCGCAGGAACAGAGTCCAGCGCTCGGCAGGGGGCGGGGCGAGATGGGCCGCCATCACGTCCGTGCCCTTCGAGTGGCGGAACATCGGATTGGTGTACATGAACGTCCCGCGGGTGTTCAGCTCGATCCGGACATACGTGTCTTGCGGTCGGACCGTGTAGCTCGCCTCGCCGACGCGAGAGTGCCACTGGACGATCACCCCGTCCTGTCCGATGAATCGAAGCATGTCCGCGACGCGCATCAGGCGGATGTGGATCACGCCATCCTGAATCGAGAGCTCTTCGATGCGGTTCGATCCCGACGTGTACCTCGCCCAGGAGTTGACGAAGCGGCCTCGTCGCAACGCGTCGAGCAGGGCAGCGGGGGTCCGTTCCGAGGCGTTGACCAACACCGTTCCCGCCCCCACCTCGATGCCGGTCGGATCATGGCAATCGTCCCCCGCGAAGCCCCAGACCGGGCGACCGGCGGAGAGCGCGGTGTCCCAGTGGAGGATCCCCTTCGCGAACCGAGTCCGGATCTCGATGCCGTGGTATCCCGTCAGCCGACG
>JAGQRC010000041.1 GCA_020425835.1 Planctomycetota bacterium
GGCGAGTGCTTGGTCGAGGCGGTGCACCCGAGTCTTCAAGAGGCGCACGATGCGTTCCTCGAGTTCGATCACCTGAAAGGGGTCGATCGCCAGCAGGCGCAGCGCCTTTCGCAGGAAGTCGCCCTCGAGACCATTGCGGCGCCCCTCTTCGACCGCCGCAACATAGGCGCGCGTGTGCCCGGTCTTCCGGGCGAGATCGTCCATCGTCAGGTGTCGACGCCGGCGCTCGGATCGCAAGAGCTTCCCGAGCTCGATGTGGAGCTGGGAAAGCTCGAGCTCCTTCTCGCGGCGGGGCGACAGCGGCGCATCCTCTTCGGCCCCTGCAGCGTCGAAGAACTGAGCCGGAGAGACTTCCAGGGCGCGAGCGATCTTGGCGAGGATCTCCGTGTCGATCCGGCGCTGCCCTTGTTCGAGGCGCGACATCTGAGATTGCGACAACCCGATCAGCCGGGCCAGCTCCTTGCCCGTGATCCGACGCTCCTCGCGGAGCTTCTTGATTTGCTGACCGATGTCGAGCACGGCGCATCCTCTTTCGACAGTGATCCGATTGTACCCGGCCTCCCCAGCGATTCCGATGACCCAGAACGAACCCGCGACGGGAACACCGTCACAGCGCGGCGATGGTCATCGCGAGGATCTGCGACGCGTTGAAGATCGCATGGAGGAAGATCGACACCCAGAGGTTCCCCGTCCGCAGGAAGACGACCGCGAGCACGCAGCCGAACACGAAGAGAGGGAGCGACGCGGCGACGCTGGCGTGCACCAGGGCGAACAACGCCGAGGTCGCGATCACCGAGAAGGCCGCAGGAATCCTGGCGCCGATCATCCCCCGGAGCAGAAGGCCCCGGAACAACAGCTCCTCGAGGAGCGGCGCCACGACGATCGCCGTGAAGGCGAGGAGCATCGGGGCCAGCACCTCCCGGTGGACGATGAAATGGATGAACTGATCGACCGCCGCCTGAGGAGTCGCTCTCCAAGTCGCCTCGAGGAGCATCCCCCAACCCGTGGTGATGACGAGCCAACCGGGAACCAGAGCGAGGAACACCATCGCCCCGACCCCCAGTCCGCGCGGAAGGTTCGGCCGGCTCAACCCCCAGTCGGCATCGATACTTCGACCCGCGACCCACGCCTGCATCAGGATGAAGGTTGCGCAGCCGAACCGGATCGCTCCACGGAGCGCCAAGGTGATCGGGCTGGTCGCCTCGCTCAGCACGGCGGGGGCTTCGGCCAACAATCGAGCGCTGAGAGGAGAGGCGGGGAGCACCGCGTCGAGCGCACGGATCACGGGAAGGTGAACGCCGTAGATGAGGAGCTGACCCAACGCGAACTCGATGAAGTACCAGATCCCGAAGGGGAGAAGTGCGTCGACCCAGCTCCAGTCGGGCGCGATCAGCGGGGATGGGGGACAGCGTCGTAGGACCGCCCGGAGCATCGCGACACTCGCGGCGGTGATCGCCACGGCGCAGATCCCGAGCACGATGATGATGCCGATACCAGAGCCGTCCTCGGAGAGCTCGCGGAGAGACTCGAGGAGGCGGGAGACGAAGCTGTCCAGATCGCTACTCGCCGTCGATGGAGTCCTGTGCGGACCGAGTCAGCTCGATCGTGCCGGAGACGGGGCTCGATGCGCTCGCATAGCGCCGCTTCGGGATGCGACCGGACCGCGCCGACCAGTAGCCCGCTTCGAGCGCCTGCTTCATGGCACGCGCCATGGTGACCGGGTTCCGAGCCAGAGCAACCCCGGTGTTGAGGAGAACGCCCTCGGCACCCAACTCCATGGCAATCGCAACGTCGCTCGCCGTGCCGACACCGGCATCCACGATCACCGGAACCTTCAGCTTCTCGATGATGATCGAGATGTTGTTCGGGTTCAGAACCCCCTGCCCGCTCCCGATCGGGGATCCCGCCGGCATGACCGACGTCGCACCCGCCGCTTCGAGTCGCTGTGCCGCGATCGGATCGTCGGACGTGTAGGCAAGCACCGTGAAGCCCTCGGCCGCGAGCTTCTCGGTCGCCTCGATCGTCGCGACCGGATCGGGGAGCAGCGTGTCCGGGTCTCCCAGGACCTCCAGCTTCACCCAATCGCCGAACCCGAGCTCGCGGCCGAGGCGAGCGACACGAATCGCGTCCTCTGCCGTGTAGCAACCCGCGGTGTTGGGAAGGATCGAGTACCGCTCGCGGTCGATGAACTCGAGGAGGTTCGGCCCCTTCCCCGAGAGATCCACTCGACGAATCGCGACCGTGACCGCATCGCACCCCGACGCCTCGAGCGCGTCGGCCATCACCTCGAACGTCTCGTACTTGCCCGTCCCGAGGATCAATCTGGACCGGAGTGTCCGATCCGCGAGGACCAGCGGCTCGATCGCGAAATCCGGTTGTGGAGTGCTCCTGACCTGCATCGCGTCCCTACCCTCCTCCGACGACGGTGACGACCTCGACCGAGTCGCCCTCCCGGATCACGGTCGACTCGTGCGCGGCGCGTGGAACGAGATGGCGGTTGACCTCGACGGCGATCGGTCCGGCACCGAGCCCGAGATCCTCGATCAGCGAACGGATCGTCATTCCGTCCGGAAAGTCTCGCTCGTCCCCGTTGACCCGCACCAGCATCCGTGCACTCCCGACCCGACTCTCGCCCTCGTGAGCGACGAGGCCGCGCCCCGCCGAACCGCGGAGTCTACCAAGGCGGCCGGACGATGTGGATCGCTTCGCGAACCCGACCACGGCTCCGGTTCGAAGACGCCCTTCCGGCCAGGGGCGCGGCTTGCATTGCATTCGCGTTGGACTACAACGGCCGGCAAGAAAGCGAGCCGAACATGAGCGAGTCCCCCGAGAGTCCCGACTTCCAGTCCGACAAGTCCAGTGGCGCCAAGACCGGATGCATGATCGTCGGCACCGGCTGCCTGATCCTGCTCCTGATCGGGATCGGACTCGCGATCTACCTCGCCCTCAACTGGAAGGAGTACGTCACCGAGATCGGCCGCCGCACCTTCGACGCCGTCGTCGAGGACTCGCAGCTCCCCGAGGACCAGAAGGTGAAGATCAAGGAGACCATCGACCGAGTCGCGGACGACTACAAGAAAGAGCGCATCGACGAGAAACAGATCGAGGCGATCTTCCGGGAGGCGCGCCCGCTGTTGACGGCAGTGATCGGGTTGGCTGCCGTCCAGAAGTACATCGCTCCCTCGCGGCTGTCGGACGAAGAGAAGGCGGCAGGCGAGCTGGCGGTTCGCCGCCTGATCCACGGGGTTTTCGACGGCTCCGTTCCCGACTCCGCCATCGACGAGCTCCAGGAGCTGATCGCGCCCACCGGCAGTTCCGGACGGGTGAATGCCAAGGAGAAAATGACGGACGACGAAGTGCGCGAGGTCATCGCCAAGGCCAAGCAAGCCGCCGACGATGCGGGGGTCCCCGCCGAGGTGCCCCCGCCGGATATCGCCGGGGAGTTGGAGCGCGCTGTCGACCGGGCGTACCAGAAGTAGAGGGAATGTTGCGTCGGCGCCCACCTCGCTCCGTGTGGATCGCAGCGGTGATCGTCGTCGCGGTCGCGATCCTCGCGGCGACCGTGGTGTTCCTGGACATTCCTGCGCCCGACGATCGGCACCTCCGACTTGTCCCCGTGTCGGTGCCCTCGAGGACCAACGGCTACGCCGCATTCGACACCTTGCTCCAGCGAGTCTGGCCGATCGGGGTCCGTCGCGCGCAAGTCGAGGCTTCCCTTCTCGGCGACCGCGGGTCGGCACTGCGAGAGCAGTTCTTGGCGGAGTGGGACGATGTGACGGCGTTCGAGCATTTCGTGCCGCCGGTTCGCGAGAAGTCGGCCGACCCCATCTTCGTCCACGGCGAGGGGATCACCCAACTCGTCACGGCCCGGGCGACGACGCGCCGGGCGCGCGGCGACCACCACGCGGCGCTGGCCGACTACCTCGCGCTGGTCCGCATCGGTCACGAGATCGCCAGCCAGAATTCCGATTCCTTCCGTGCCTCCGGAGCGAATCGGATCAAGGCGACCGGTCTTCTCGGCATTCGCGAACTCGCGATGGAGGATCGGCTCGACGCGAAGACGATCGTCGACGCGCGAACGCGCCTCGCCGAACGCCGGTGGGAACTCGGCGATGTCGAGAGTGTCGTCCGGTGCGAGTACCACCTCGACTCGAGGCTCATCCTCGACGCCTCATCGGACCGGAGCTCAGGGCTCCTCAAGCCCAACCTGACTCGGCAGGGATTCGTGCAGTACTGCGACACGATTCTCGGCGAAGCCCGGGGGCCCCAGAGCGACACCGCGGAGCAGTGGGCGAGGACGTTCGCTGAGCACTTGGGTTCGTGGCGAGCGGTCTTCCGAGCCAACTCGACGGGAGACCAGCTCCTCCTCCACGGTATGTCCATCGTCGACACACAACGCTGGATCATGCTCGAGGATCGGGCAACGGACATCGCCCTCGCGCTCTCGCTGTTCCGGCAGGACCGCGGCAGGAACGCGACCTCCTTGGCGGAGTTGGTCCCGGAGTTCCTCGAGTCGCTGCCGGAGGACCCTTTCGACCTCGCCCCCTTGGAGTTCGACCCGGAGTCGGGCGTCGTTCACCGCCCCGAGGCCACTATCCCCGTCGCGCCTTCGCAACAGGACCAGAGACCGCGATGATGCGAGAGGGGGAACCGAAGCTCCCCCTCTCCCCAGCGGCATCGAACGGCCTGCGCCATCGAACGGGGTTATGGACAGGGCGGGAACGAGCCGCAGGTCAGCGCGTCGAACGTCGGGTCGACCCCGCAGTTCGGATGCGGCGCCGGCGGCGAAGGACCGCCCGCGAACAATGCGTTCAGGATCGTGATCGCATCCGCGATGTCGAGGGTACCGCTGTCGTTGGCGTCACACGCATCATCGCAGAGCAACGTGATCGGAGGGCCACTCGGGAAGAGGAAGGCCAGGACGGTGACCGCGTCCGCGATGTTGAACGCCGCGTCGGCGTTGCAGTCGCCTCGCACGAACTTCTGCTCACACTCGTCCGGGATCCCGTTGCCGTTCAGGTCGAACGAGGTCCCGAGCAGGATGTCGCAGAGATCCGGTCGATTGTTCCCGTTGCAGTCCGGGACGAGACCGACCATGACCGCAAAGGTGTCGGGGACACCATCCGCGTCGCAGTCCTCGACGAGGTCGAGAGCGTCGACGTCGTCGGAGTACATGCCCCACGGCATGACGGGACAGCCCGGGAGACCCACTCCCCCGCGCCAGGTGCAGAGGCCCAAGCTCTCCGCCGCGAACCAGATCCCCGGAGGGGTCCCGGGGGGTCCCGCCGGCGTGAGGATGTCGCCCTCACAGATCGGAAGGCCGAGGTAGAAGTCCGGTGTCCCGATGATGGCCGATCCTCGACGCACCGAGAAGAACAGCATGTCGGGGCCGCCGGGCATGGTCCAGTCGTACGGTGCGAACGACGGCTGGAAGATGAGGTCGCCGTTGTCGAACAGCACCAAAGCGTCCAGGTCATCGGTATCCGGCCCGAAGAGGTCGAGGCCCAACGCCGGCGCGGAAGCGTAGATCACCGCGGCTGCGCCCGGAGCGTGACAGATCAGAACATCTCCGCCAACGTAGGGTCCGTTGGCCGGCGCGGAGGCCGATCCCGGAACGCCTTCGATCGGGTCGAAGACCAGCGCGCTGTCGAGCGAGAAGAACACCGGGAAGGATCCCGGGAAGGCCGGGAAGTCGACATCGACGGCATCGAGATTGTCACCCATGTCGAGCGGTCCGGGCGCGGGCATGTTCGGCTCGATCATTCCCAACCCGAACGGGCCGACGGGAACCGTGCCGTCCCCGTCCAGCGCGTCGAAGTTCCCAGGTGGGACGGCGAACGGTGGAACCGGAGCGATACCCGGCGGCCATGCGGGCGACGGGAAGAAGAGGAAAACGTCGGCGCTGGCCTCGTACGGCGCCGGTGCCGGGAACAGAGCCGCTCCCTCGGTCGAGACGTTCGGCGGCAAGGGCGGGATGGGTCCCTGCAACCCGACCGCAAACTCATCCACCGAGAACGCCCAGGCCAACGGGATCCACATCGGCAACGAAGGATCATCCATGACATCGAAGCCGAACGAGAGGGCGTCGACCTCGACTCCCCCGGGAATGCCCGGGAGGTGACCGACCGCCGGCGGATGGAGCGGGAGCCCCAGCCCTGGCATGGGCGGCCCGAATCCTCCACTGATCACGATGGGAGGAATCGCGAGCGGGACGAGCGTGGCGCCGAGGATATCGCCTTCGGTGATCGGGGTTCCCGTCGCGGCGTCCGGCAACCCGATCGTCGGGCCTTGGTAGTCGACCGAGTAGGTCGGCGACTGGGCCATGGTGCGCCCACACCACACGAGGACCGCCAACGCGGCGAGTGAGAGAACAACGAGCGACCGGAAGAGGCAGGTCCTTTCATTCGAGAACATGGCACACACCTTTCTAGTGGTCTGTGCGCGAGTTCGAAGTGTCTCCTTTGGCGGACACCAGCAGGACTTCGTCCGCGAGCACTGCGACGCCGCTGAATCCAGGGTGGCTGTTCCCGAGTCTGCCGAGCCCCCTTTCACGGTAGCGGGAATCGCCCCGTGACGTGCGACTCGGGTTGCGTACCCGCGAATGTCAACGACACCATCCGTCGACCACGGCTACGAACTCGTGCGCCGTTCGTCGGTCCCGACACGAACTTGCCACAGTGAGAACGTGCTTCCTTGGGTTCGCGCCCGCCGACCCGAGAGATCGAGAACCACAACACGAGCGAGCCCGAGCGAAGCGTTGGCCAACGGCCATCCGGATTGGGTGCGTTCACGTAACCGGAGATCTCGCGGAGACGTCCGGCGAGTCCGTCCGGAGCGGGGATCCCGAACCGCAGGTCGGAGCCCACCGGATACTTGCACGCCTGCGAAGGGTGACTCTGCCCCGCCACACCGTAGGTTCCGATAACGGCGCAAGACACGCTCAACCCCGCGTAGGGGGAAACCCGATCATCTCTCAGGGCCCACCCCTGGTCCGTGGCCCCGGGAGTCCGAACATGTCCACGTCACCGACCGACAATCCGTCTCGTCGCTCCGAGGCGATCGTCCAGTCGCTGCTGCCCCACATCATCGAGGTGATCCCCTGCTTCGTGTTCTGGAAGGACCTCGAGAGCGCCTACCTCGGCTGCAACCACGCGTTCGCTCAGTCGGCCGGGTTGGAGTCGCCCGCAGAGATCATCGGCCTGAACGACTACGACATGCCGTGGACTCGCGAGGAGTCCGATGCGTACCGAGCCGATGATCGGGACGTCATGCAGTCCGGCCAGCCGAAGCTCCACATCATCGAGCCGCTCACGACACCGAGTGGTCAGACCATCTGGCTCGATACGAGCAAGGTGCCGCTCGTCGGTCCCGACGGAAAGGTCTTCGGCGTCCTCGGTGTCTACATCGACATCACCGGACAGAAGCAGGTCGAGGAGGAGCTCCGCACGACCCGCGCGCGGCTCGAGGACGCGGTCGAGGCGATCAACGCGGGGCTCGTCATGTACGACCGCGAGGAGCGATTGGTGTTCTGCAACGAGCGCTACCGAGAGCTCTACCCCGAGGCGCGCGAGATCCTCATTCCGGGAGCCCCGTACGAAGGGATCCTCCAACACTACGTCCAGGCCCGGCCCGAAGTCCTCGGTGAGATGACCGCGGGTGAGTGGGTTCGCGACCGGTTGGATCGGCATCGCCGGGGCAATGCCACTTGGGAGCAGAGCCTTCCGGATCAGGTCATACGGATCAGCGATCGACCGACGAGCGATGGCGGGGTGGTCAGCCTTCGAACCGACATCACGGACCTCAAGCAGATCGAGGCAGAGCTCCGGGAAGCGAAGGAGCGAGCCGAGCTCGCCAGCGCCGCGAAGACCGAGTTCCTCGCCAACATGAGCCACGAGATCCGGACCCCGATGACCGCGATCCTCGGATATGCGGAGCTCCTGCTCGATCTCGACCCCACACCGCAGCAGGTCGATGCGCTCGAGACGATTCACCGCAACGGCGAGCACCTCCTGTCGCTGATCAACGACCTCCTCGACCTTTCCAAGATCGAAGCGGGAAAGTTCGCGGTGAGTCGCGAGCCCACCGATGTGCGTCGCATCGTCACGAGTGTCGTCGAGCTGATGACCGTTCGGGCCCGCCAACGGAAGATCGAGCTCCTCCACACCGTCGCAGAGTCGGTGCCCGCGTGCGTGGCCGTCGATGCGACGCGACTCCGCCAGGTTCTGGTCAACCTCGTCGGTAACGCGATCAAGTTCACCAAGGAGGGAACGGTCACCATCGCGGTCGAGACCGCGTTGCGCGGCGAGGGCCATGTCGAGCTCCGGATTCGAGTCTCGGACACCGGCATCGGGATGCGAGAAGACCAAGTCGAGCGCATCTTCGAGGCGTTCGAGCAGGCGGACCTGACCACGACTCGCGAATACGGTGGTACCGGCCTCGGGCTGGCGATCTCGAGCCGCATCGTGCAACTCCTCGGGGGAACCATCACCGTCGCCTCGGTGGTCGGCCGCGGGAGCACCTTCGAGGTGCGCCTCGTCGTCGAGGTCATCGCCGAGACCGCGGCTCGTGAGGTCGCGTCCCCGACGCCGCCCGTCGCCGCTCCGACGAACGGCCGGCCGCTCGAGGGCTTGAGAATTCTGTTGGCCGAGGATGGGCGAGACAATCAGCGACTGATCTGTCATCTGCTGCGACGTGCCGGCGCCGACCCACTCGTCGTCGAGAACGGGCAAGAAGCGATCGACCTCTTCGCCGATCCGAAGCACGAGCGGATCGATCTCGTCCTGATGGACATGCAGATGCCGATCGTCGACGGCTACACCGCTTCTCGCGAGCTGCGAGCCGCGGGTGTTCGAGTCCCGATCATCGCCCTGACGGCCCACGCGATGTCGAGCGATCGAGAACGCTGCCTCCAGGCGGGCTGCAACGACTTCGTCAGCAAGCCGATCGACCGCGAGGCGTTCAACGCGACCTGCCAGAAGCACGGCCGTCCCGGCTCTCCTCCGCCGACTCAAGCAACGGCGAAGGCGTGACTTGAGGCAATAGTGAGCCCGTGATCGCGCGACGGTGACCTATCGATTACATTTGTAACCGAGTTTACAAGTGTCATCGAAAGGAGGTCCCGTGCCGGACACCCCGAGGATCTCGGAGGCGGAGTGGGACGTGATGCGCGTCGTCTGGGATCACGAGCCGGTCACGGCTCGCGCGATCGTCGAGGCGCTCGAGCCGCACAAGGAGTGGACCGAAGCGACGGTCAAGACGCTCCTCAATCGGTTGGTGCGCAAGGGTGTGCTCGACTTCGAGGTCGACGGCAAGCGTTACCTCTACTCCGCGCGTCTCTCCCGTGAGCACTGCGTCCGTGCCGAGAGTCGATCGTTCCTCGAGCGGGTCTTCGGCGGATCGACGACACCCTTGCTCGCCCACTTCCTCCGGGAGTCGCAACTCGACACCGACCAGATCCGCGAGCTGGAGGAGCTCCTCAAGGAGAAGGAGGCCGAATGATGGCCACGCTCTTCGAGAGACTCGTCTCCACGTCGCTGGAAGTCGCTGGACTGGTGGTGCTGATCGCAACTCTGGTCCGGCTCGGGCGACGCTGGCTCACTCCGCGCGCCACCTATGCGCTCTGGTGTCTGGTGGTGCTGCGACTCGTCGTCGTCGAGCCGTGGACGCTCCCCGGTGGGTTCTGGTCGTTTCCGAACCGCACGTTCCGTGCAACGACGTTCGAGAGGTCCGACGAGCCATCCATGCGTCTCCGGCGAGCGGCCTCGACGTCGACCGCGACCGCGTCGTCGTCACGCCTCCGGGAGCGGGCGAGTCCATCGGTCGACGAGCCTGCCGACGAACTCGACAGCAACGAAGGAGACACACTCGCCGCCGCGATCCCACGAACGACACCGTGGACGGAGCCATCGATCGTCGGGACGAGGGTCGTGCCCGATCCCGACCGTTCCGCTCCGCTCCTCACGACCCGATCGGGTTGGGCTTCCCTTCTCGGCTGGACGTGGCTCGTCGGAGCGGTCGGGCTCCTCCTCCGGGCCGCCATCCAAGATGCGCGGTTTCGGATGCGCGCTCGGCGCGACGGTCGAGCGGATCTCGCGGCGACGGGGTTGCCCGAACTCCTGGAAGAAGGACGCCGGGCGATGGGCATCCGGCGCCCCGTGTCGCTGGTCGTCACCCCGCTCATCGACACTCCGGGCGCGTCGGGCGTCCTCCGACCGGTGCTCCTCCTCCCTCCTCGCGTCGAGCAACTCGAGGAAGCGGATCGCCGCAACGTGATCCTGCACGAGCTCGCTCACGTTCGTCGTCACGACCTGATCGTCAACTGGCTCCTCGTTCTTCTCCGCAGCCTGCACTGGTTCAACCCCTTCGTGCACGTCGCATGGGTCGAGCTCCGCGAGAGTCGTGAAGTGCTCCGAGACTTCGATGTTCTGTCGGCCCAACCCTCGCTCGACCCCCGACGCTACGCGCGGACCTTTCTCGCGCTCGTCGGTCCTCCCCCACCCCGAGTACCCTCTCCCGTGATCGGCTTCCTCCACGGTCACGGTGAGATCCGAAGGAGAATCCTGATGATCCGCTCATTCGAAACCGTCCGTTCCCATCGCATCGGCGTCTTCGGGCTGGCCGCGCTCGCGGTCTTGTCCTGGACCGCGTTCACTCGCGCCGGTCGGATCCCCGAGACTCCCGGTGCCGCACCCGCCATCGTCGAGAAGCCGTTGATCCGGGTCGAACGCCGAGCAGACGATCCCGCTTGGGTCGGTGAGCTGCGGACGAGACTTCGCCATCCGGTCGATCTCGAGGCTTCCGATCTCCCGATCGCGGAGTTCGCCTCCTGGATCCAGGCAGTGACCGATACCAACGTCGTGCTGATGCCCTACGTCATCGAGCAGGCACCTCTGATCTCGCGAGTGCGCGCGCACGGAACCCCCCTCGAACACGTCCTCGCGCAAGCCCTTCGCCCCCTCGACCTCGACTACGGTCTCTACGGTCGAGCGATCGTCATCGCGGAGCGCGGCGATGCTCCGGTGCGTCTGGACCTTCGCTTCTACGATCTCTCGCCGCTGTTGAACCTCGACGACCCCGAGGAGATCGGAGAGCGATCCGGAAGACTGCTGGATCTCGTCCGCGACGTCGTCGCGGACGAGGCCGACTGGGACCGGGAGGGCGCGCAGCTCTCGTACTGGAAGGGGCTCCTCTGCGTCTCGCAGACGGACCGCGTGCACGAGCGGGTTCACCAGTTCCTCGAGATGCTGGCCCGCGATGGCGATCAACGGGAGCAGAGACCCGAGGGGTCGAGAGCGGTTCGCGATGCGCTCCAGAAGACGCTCGATGTCCACTGGGAGAACACGAATCTCGCGGACGCAGTGGAGCTGCTCTCGAGTATTTCCGGCGTCCCCATCGCTCTCGATGAGTGCTACTGCGACAACACCATCGATCTCCGTCTTCGCGACGTGACGGTCGCCGAGACTCTCGGTTGGATCCAGACCCTCCTGCGCCTGCGTTCCCGCATCGCGAACGGAGCGGTCTTCCTCGGCGCCGAGGTCGACACCGAGATCCGCGTCTTCGACGTCCGAGACCTCGTGCGCGAGGAACCGTCCGAGGGCGAGAACGAGGAGCTCGACCAACTGAGCTACTTGATTCGCGAGGCGGTCCAACCTGCCCGCTGGGATGATGAGCGCGTCGGCATTTCGTTCTACGGCACGCGCATGATCGTGGTGCAGTCCGAAGCGGTTCAGGACGAGCTGGCTCAGTTTCTCGCATCCATGCGACGCGCCCTGCGCTGAGCGGGATGTCCCTCTCGTCGATGGCCCATTGGGTCAAGCGGCCTCGACGTATCCAGGCATACGCCTGCGTTTCGACGAGTGTGCTGGGCGCAGGAAGCTCGGGCTCTCGGTCGGAATGAGTCTTTCAACGGACTGCTAGGAGTCCGTTGAAAAACTGCTTTCGTGCAGAGAGTTCGAGATTCCGAGGCCAGTGCTTCCGACGAAACGCAGG
>JAGQRC010000417.1 GCA_020425835.1 Planctomycetota bacterium
CCGCGACGGAAGCGGGGCTCGGAACCGAACGACGAACGCGGTCCACGCGCGTTCGACCTCGACGAACCATCGACACGATGTCTCGGTGATGCCACGGTGAATCGCGCCGGCGAAGCGCCTTGCCCTGTTTCTCTCGAAGGGAGAAGATCCCGCCCCTTCGTCTCCCGTTCCCACGAAGTCGCACAGGAGGACCGATGGTCGAGCCGAGCATCCCGAAGAGCGAGTACGCGTCTCGACGCAAGAAGGCCCTCGCCGCGATCGGGAAGAGCGTCGCCCTGGTCTACGCCGGAGACGCACAGGGGGAGTCGTTCACCGTCGACCCGAGCTTCGAGTACTTCACCGGGATCGCCGACGAGCCCGGAGCGATTCTCATGCTCGACGGCGCGGCACCCAGCGTCTCGCGTCGAGCCGTCCTGTTCCTGAGCCCGCGCGATCCGGAGGTCGAGCGCTGGGATGGGATCCGTCCCGGGATCGGAGGCGCGCTCCGGGAGGCCACGGGGATCGCGACGATCTTCCGGACCCCCATGTTCCCGCGGTTCCTGAACGAAGCGATCGTGAGAGCCAAGCGCTGTGCTTGCCTCCATCCGTTCGCGACGATCGACCGACCGGTCTCGCGCGATCTGGAGACGTTCCGAAAGGTGTCCGATCGCGTTCCCGGGGTGACCATCGAGGATCGGACCGCGCTCCTGGGGAAGCTGCGATCGGTCAAGTCGGTCGCCGAGGTTCGCATGCTGCAGCGCGCCGTCGACCTGACCGCGAAGGGCTTCGAGGCGGCACTCGCTGCGCTGCGGCCTGGCATCTACGAGCACGAGATCCAGGATCTCCTCGAGCACACATACCGTCGGAACGGGTCTCGGCGCGGACCCGGCTACGGCACGATCGTCGGGGGCGGGCTGATGGCGACCGTCCTGCACTACCGCGCGAACGAACACGAGTTGAAGGACGGCGATCTCGTCTGCATCGACTCGGGCGGGACTTTTGGCGCGTACACCGCGGACATCACGAGGACCTACCCGGTCAACGGTCGCTTCACCGATCGACAGAGGGAGATCTACGACATCGTCCTGAAGGCGGAGGAGGCGGCGATCCGCGCTGTTCGTCCGGGAGCGAAGATCTCCGACGTGCACGAGGTGGCCTCGAAGATCATCGCCAAGGCGGGGTTCGGTGAGTACTTCATCCATGGCATCGGTCACCACCTCGGGATGCAGGTGCACGACTTGACCCCCGAAGGCCCGCTCCGCGAGGGAGCGGTGATCACCATCGAGCCGGGGATCTACTTGCCCGACGAAGCGATCGGCGTTCGGATCGAGGACGACATCCTGATCACGAAGACCGGGTCGAGGAACCTCTCCGCTCAGATCCCGAAGAAGGCAGTCGATATCGAACGTGCGATGAGTCGCGACTCCACGCCGGCGCGAAAGAAGAAGTGAGGATCCGATCGGCCATGGACCACGTGCAGACGATCGCCGAGTTGCTGAGCGCCGTCCTAGCCCAGCCTCCGTTCGAGCTCGAGCGAACTCCGGAGAGCCTGATCCCGGTGCTCACGGTCCCGAAGGATCCTCAGCACGGGGACCACGCGTTTCCGTGTTTCGTACTGGCCAAGGAGCTTCGACTGGCTCCGCCACAGATTGCCGCCAGGCTCGCCGAAGCGTGCGCGGCGCGCGTCGCGGCCTCCGATCTCTTGGCGGCCGCCGAGGCTGCGGGTCCCTATTTGAACTTCCGCGTCGACACCGCGGCGCAGGCTGGCGCACTGATCCCCGCCGTCCTATCCGGGGAGTTCCTCGCTCGCCGCTCGCCGACCGGCCGGCGCGTGATGATCGAGTACTCTCAACCCAACACGCACAAGGCCTTCCACGTCGGCCATACGCGGAACGTCTCGCTCGGGGACAGCCTCGTCCGGCTCTGCGAGTGGGCAGGACACGAGGTCGTCGCCGCCAACTACATCGGCGATGAGGGTGCCCACATCGCGAAGTGTCTCTGGTACTACCGCAACCACTTCGACGGCGCCGTGCCGACCGAGAACCGTGGCGAGTTCCTCGGCACGCTCTACACGAAGGCGACGGAGCTCCTCGATTTCTCGTTGCTGACGGAGTGCCCACACCCCGGCGTCGTCGCCGCGCGTGTGGAGTCGATCGATCCCCATCCGACTCACGAGGGTTGGATGGTGGTGCGCGTGAACGACGGGACGGTCGAACACACCGTCGTGTGTGGAGGCTGCGGCTACGCGATCGGGGACATCGTCGGGTACGCGTCCGTCGGGAGCCGCATCGGGGGCCGCGAGGTCTTGGCGACCGACAAGGAGGGTGTGGAGAGTGACGGCATGATCGTGAGCGAGAAGGAGATCTCGCTCTCCGATGATGCGGAGAAGATCCAGGTCTTCGATCCGGACACGGTGCTCGGCATCGAAGTCGCGGAACTCCGTCGACGTCCCGGAGCGGTTCCCGACGATCGGTCCGTCCTGGACGTCATGCGGGAGAGGAGCGACGGCGTCGCCGAGGTCCTGAAGGCCCTCGAGAGCGGGGAGCCGGAAGTCACGAGCCTCTGGGAGGAAACCCGCGAGTGGTCACTCCAGGACTTCGACGAGATCTACCGATGGCTCGGGGCTCGGTTCGACCACGTCTTCTACGAGTCGGAGGTGGGAGAAGAAGGGAAGCAGATCGTCCAGGAGTACCTGGCTCGCGGGGTGTTCGTCCGCTCGGAGGGAGCGGTGGGGGCACGCCTCGACGAGTTCGGCCTCCCGTTCTTCCTCCTGCTCCGCTCGAACGGGACGGGTCTCTATTCCACGAAGGACATCGCACTCGCGCGGCGCAAGTTCGAAGAGTTCCAGATCGACGATTCCGTCTACGTCGTCGACGTTCGCCAGTCTCTGCACTTCCAACAGGTCTTCAGGACGCTCGAGCTGATGGGCTACGAGAACGCCAAGAACTGCTACCACCTCGCCTATGGTTTCGTCCTCCTTCCCGAAGGGGAGATGAGCTCTCGACGAGGGACGGTGATCCTCTTCTCCCAGCTCGAGCAGCGCCTCGTCGAGAAGATCCGACGGGAGTTCATCGACGACAAGGACTGGCCCGAGGACGAGAAGCGGGCGGCTGCCCGGGCCATCGCGGTGGGGACCATTCGCTACGGCATGCTCCATCACGACACGGTGAAGAACATCGTCTTCGATCTCGACGAATGGACCAACAAGACCGGGAACACCGGTCCCTACCTGATGTACGCCTACACCCGGACGCGATCGATCGAGCAAGAGCTCGGATCCCACGGTCTCCTGACCGACCGCGACACCATCGCACGAGACTGGTCCCTGCTGAAGCAGGAGGCCGAGAAGGAAGTCCTGACCGCGATCCAGGAGTTTCCGGAACTCGCGCTCCGGGCGGCGAGGGAGTATCAGCCGAAACTCCTCTGCATCCATCTGTACGAGCTCGCGAAGAGCTACAGTCGGATGTACCACGACTGTCCGGTGAAGACGGCCGAAACACCGGAGCTACGGTTCACCCGTCTCGACCTCCACTTGGCGGCAGGCAAGGTGCTCGAATCGGGTCTCGCCTTGCTCGGGATCCGGGTGCTCGACAGGATGTGAGGCATCGCCACCGGAACGCGCCGACCGCCAAGAGGAGGATGCTTGAAGTCGCGACTACCTTGGTTCGCCCTCTTGCTCGTCGGAGCGACCTTCACCGGGACGGTGTCGTCGGAGCGCCAGGTGTCCCGGCATGCGCTGGCGGATGGAGCCGCTTCGCGTCCCAGCGCGCCCGAGCCCGCCCCGAAGACCCCGGTCGAGGCGGCAGCGCGACGACTTCACGCGATGCATGGAATGGTCGTGTCGTGCCCCGGCGCTGGAGCGGAGTGGGGGCGCGACGCCATGGTCGAGGCCATGCGCGAGCTCCGTCGACTCGGCGTGGACGCGGTGGGCACTCACCCCTACGCGGGGATTCGCGAGGACGGATCGGTGCCGCAGTGGTTCGACCTGTCCCAACCTCCAGCATGGATCACTCGACCGATTCGCGAAGGTCGTGAGCTGGGCATGCGAGTCATGGTCAAGCCTCACCTCGGCTACTGGGGGAGCCGCTTCTCGTGGCGCGGAGAGATCGAGTTCGACTCCGATGAGAAGTGGGCACGGTTCTTCGAGCAGTATCGCCAGTGGATCGTTCGTGTCGCAGAACTCTCGCGTGGTGCCGATCTCTTCGTCGTCGGGACCGAGCTCGATCGAACGCTTCAGCACGAGAAGGAGTGGCGACACATTATCGCCGAGGTGCGACAGGTCTTCGACGGCCCCGTGACCTATAGCGCGAACTGGACCGACTATCAGCGCGTCCCGTTCTGGGATGCCCTCGATGTGATCGGGATCCACGCCTACTTCCCGCTGGTCGACCCCGATCAGGAGCCGACGAGAGAGGCGATCGAGGCCGGCTGGACCCGAGTGTCCGGTA
>JAGQRC010000418.1 GCA_020425835.1 Planctomycetota bacterium
GAACCGGAAGAACGAACGGCTCCCGGCGTAGGCCTCGTCGCCCCGCATCAAGGCGCCCCACTGCTCGGCGCTCATGGCCGACGTGCCGCTGTCGGTCAGCAGGTCGATGAGCACGTCGTCGGAGGGGAGCTTGAACAGGTTGAAGCGCGCCTCGCGGATCTTCGCCTTCCGCTCCTCGTGCGTCGTGAGACGGAGCGGTTCGACGACCTTGATGCGGAAGGGCTCGATGATGGTCTTCATGACGAGCGGGGCTCCATCGCCTTGCGCTCCCGGTAGGAGATCGGTGCCGTGCTGGTCAGGTCGTGCTCGAGGCAGAGGATCGGCGCGGGACGGAACTGCTCGCGGTGGAAGAAGCCGAGGAGCTCTTGGTCCTCCCACGACACCTCGGTGCGCAGACGCGGAACCCCGAGCGCGCGGAGATTCTTCTTGAGCTGGCCGAGCAGGGCGTCGCCCGCCCCCTGGTTCTGGAAGTCGGGGTGGACGGCGATCGTGTCGAGCACCGCGACCTGCTCCATGACACCGAACTCACCGTAGAAGACGCGCGCGAGCAGGAACCCACAGAAGATCCCCTCGATCTCCGCGGCCAGTGACACCTCGATGCCGGTGCCGGCCAGCGCCTGGCTCAGCTTCACTTTGTAGAACTCGTCCCGACGGATCCCGGTGACGTGGAAGTCGAGGTGGATCACCGCTTCCAGGTCGTCGGGCCGGAGGTTCCTCACGTACACGCGGTCTTCCATCTCGAGGCTTCGCTCTTGCATGGCCCTGTCTCTCTCTGTCAGACGGTCTCTCTGATCTCACTCGTTCAAGCGGTCAGCTGACCGCCGTCGACGCGCAGCACCTGACCGGTGATGTGTCGACTCCAATCGGACGTCAGGAACAGCGCCGCATCGGCCACGTCTCTCGGTTGCCCGACGCGCTCGAGGGCGCTCTCGCGGATCGCCTGCTCCCGGAAGCGCGACGGCACATCGGCGGTCATCGGCGTGTCGATCCAGCCCGGTGCGATCGCATTCGCCCGGACGCCGAACGGACCGAGTTCCCGCGCCGCGCTCTTCATCAACCCGATGAGCCCCGCCTTGCTCGCGGCGTAGTTGGCCTGGCCCTTCTTGCCGCGCTCGCCGTTGATCGAGGCGAGCATCACGATGGTTCCGCGACCGGACGCTCGCATGCTCGGACTCATCTCCCTCAGCAGCCAGAACGCGGAGTCCAGATTGGTCGCGAGGACCGACGACCAGCTCCGATCGTCGAGGTTGCTGAGGAAGCCGTCGCGCGTGATGCCGCAGCTGTGGACGAGCCCATCGAGCGGATCGACCTCGTTGAGACCGGCGATCAGGTCGCGGACCGCCGCCGAGCTCGCGAGGTCGCAGGCGCGCACCTCGACCCCGTGCGGGGCGTCGTGGGTCTCGCGATCGACCGAGATCACGTGAGCGCCGAAGCGATCGAACTGCTCGACGATCGCCCTCCCGATGCCTCCCGCACCTCCGGTGACGAGGATGCGCCGTCCCTCGAGGGAAAGAAGGGCATCCGAAGCGGAGCGGGTCACGACGACGTCTCGCTTCCGAACACGACCCCGCGCTCGCGCAACACGCGGGCGCGGTACGCACCCCAGAGGGCGGCACCGATGGCGCCGGCATGGACCGAGTCGGGATGACGACGCACGACCAGGGTCTTCGCCTTCGCCTGTCCCTCGATCGCCTCTTCGATCGCGCGCACCAGACCGACGTCGGCTGCGAGCCCGCCGGTCACCAGCGTGACTTCGCGCGCACCGGCTGCGACGAGGAGCCGCACGTAGCGTCCCGCCATCGACTGGTGGATGCCCTTGAGGATGTTCGATGTCGAGATCCCGCGCGACACCATGTTGATCACGTCGGTCTCGGCGAGCACCGCGCAGATCGAGGAGCAGACCTCGGGATCGTCCGCCTCGAGCGACAGCGGGCCGATCTCGTCCAGGGTCACGCCGAGGTAACGGCTGATGTTCTCGAGGAACTGGCCCGATCCCGACGCGCACTGGCTGGTCATGCGATAGCCGAGCACCTTCGCGCGGTCGTCCATCAGCACCGCGCGTGTGTGGAGGGCGCCGATGTCGATGACCGCGCGCGCCTCGGGATCGAGGAAGAGTCCACCGCGCGCGTGCGTGGTCATGCCGTAGAAGTGTCCGGTGCGGTACTCGATCAGCTCACCCTCGCCGGTCGTCGCGATGTAGTCGAGCTCGTCCCGGCGGACCCCCGCATCGGCGAGCGTCCCGTCGATCGCCTCATCCGCGACCTGCCGCGGATCGCGCTTGCGGATCCGCTCGATGCGGGTTCCCAGGAGCTTCGCGCCACCGTTGCCGAGATCCTCCATGACCGCGACCTTGATCGCCGACGAGCCGACGTCGATCCCCGCGGTCCGCATCGGATCGTTGTTCCCGCTCATGACAGTCCCTTCCCCGCTTCGGCCCGCGCGAGCTCTCGTTGACGCTTCTGGGTGTCGCGGAGCGCGAAGAGCGCCGCGCCCATCGCACCGGTGTAGATGGAGTCGGGCGAGATGTTCAGTGTTCGCTCGCCGTAGTTCTCGCGCACCAACCGCTCGAGCGCCTTCACCGCCTCCGGATTCCGGGCGACCCCGCCGGTGAAGGTGAACTCGTCGTGGATACCTCCGGAGCGCGCCAGCAGCGACATCGCACGGAGGATGATCGAGCGATGGAGACCGGCGAGGATGTCCTCCCGTTTCTCCCCGAGCGACAGTCGCTCGCGGAGCTCCGCGCCCGCGAACACGGTGCAGGTCGAGTTGATCCGGACCGGTCGCTTCGCCTTGGCGGCCAGCGGGCCGAGCTCGTGCACGCCGAGGTTCATCTCGTCCGCGATGTAGCCGAGGTAGCGTCCGCAACCCGCGGCACAGCGGTCGTTCATCTGGAACGACGTCACGATGCCGCTCTCATCGACCTGGATCGCCTTGGTGTCCTGGCCCCCGATGTCGAGCACGGTGCGGGTGCCCGCGAACATCGAATGCGCGCCGAGTCCGTGACAGAGGATCTCGGAGCGGATCTGCGCCTCCGCGAACGGCAGTCGGGCGCGTCCGTACCCGGTGCCGACGCTCCCGACCTGCTCGAGGTCGACATCCCGAGCGCGGTCCGCCGCCTGGCGGAGCGCCGCGTTCGCCGAATCGAGCGATTGCAGCGCGCGATCCATGTTGCCCTCGAACGAACCCGCAGCATCCGGCTGGTTCTCGACGTCGAGGATCGCCTTGTCGAAGAGCGCCACCAGCGCGTCGAACGGGACACCGCGCTCTCGCGCGCGTTCCTCGGCGAGCGCGAGGTAGCGACTCCCGGCGAGATCGCGGAAGAAGTCGCTCTTGCGGCTGCTCCCGGGAGCGAACAGCTCATCCGTCTCGCTCCGCATGGCTTCGAGACACTCGCGCGAAGTCTCCTGGACCACGGGCGGGCTGCTCAGGATCTCGAAGTAGCGCTCGACCTGCTCCCCGAGCGCCTCCAGCTGGCTCTGGTACTGTTGCTCGCGAAAGCGCAGGGTCAGCTGTTCCAGGAAGCCGGCCGACTCCTCGCTGCTCCGGGTGGCTCGCGTCAGCTCGCTCTCGAGCAGGGAGAACCGCGTGTTGGTCTGCGCCTCGCCGAGCGCTACTTGGCAGGCGACGTCGTAGTCGCTCCGACTGTTGGTGATGCCGCGTCCGCGGACCTCGGCGTTTTCGTCGACGATGATCGCCTTCGTCGTCGTCGATCCGAGATCGATACCGACCCAGTACCTCATCATCGACCTCCCGCCCCGGCGCTCGAGCGCTTCTGCTCGACCATCTGCAGATAGGACTCGAGCCGGTTCTTGATGTTGGCGGCGGAGAAGTAACGAGGGTCGACGAGGTCGCTCTCGACGAATCCGCCCGGACGTCCGGTCCGGCTCTCCACCTCGCGGAGGATGTGGAGCTGGCCCGCGCTGAACGAGTTGCAGCTCTTCACCGAGTTGATCAGGAAACCGTCCGCCTCGTACTCGGTGACGTAGCGGTTCAGCAGCTCGATGCGCGTCGGCAGACTGAGGTTCGTGTAGCAGCCCATGCAGTAGTCGGCGAGCGTCTCGAGCGGGTGGTCCGGGTCGTGCCGGAAGCCGGTGTCGTAGACCCCGCCGACCTTCGTGTAGGTGCTCGCGACGACGACCGCGCCCTCGTCGACGAACATCTTCCAGAACTGACGGAAACTGGTCCAGTTCGGCGGGCCTTCCACCACCAACCGGTACTTCTCCTCGTCGAGTTCCCCGTCCGGCGTCACCGGACCCTTGCCGAGACGCACTCGCTCGTCGATCTCCTCGCGGAGCTCGCGGTAGTAGTCGACGGCGTCCTGGGTGCCCCGGAACGCGGTGAAGATCGGGCCGATGTAGTAGACGCCGCCGAAGTAGGCATCGATCGGGGAGGGGCGGTGCTTGGCCGACTCGAGGACGGCGACGAGA
>JAGQRC010000419.1 GCA_020425835.1 Planctomycetota bacterium
TCCGAGCGGAGGGCCCGTCGCCTCATCTCTTGACCCGATCAGAGATCGAAGTCGTCGTCGTCGTCGAGCTCGAGGTCGTCCACGGGGCTTCGACCCGGGCGAGGCCCGGGGGTGCGCCCGCGGGACTCGCGCACGAGATCATCCTCCTCGTGGCGCTCGGTCCGCTCGGGTTCGCCCTCGGTCCGCTCGCGCTCCTGGAACTGCGCACCCGACAGGAGCACCTTGTCGTTGAGACGGTGGTAGTAGCTGCACGATCGGATGAGTTCGAGCGCTGTCGTCTCCGGGAAGGAGGCGATCTCCACGCGAACGCCGCGGTTCATCAGGAAGGAGACCAGGTTGACGAAGTCGCCGTCGCCCGTGACGAGCACGACGGCGTCGACCTTGTCGGACAGCGCCACCGCGTCGAGCGCGATGCCGAGGTCCCAGTCCCCTTTCTGCGATCCGTCCGAGCGCTCGATCAGGATCTTCTTGCGCACCTCGTAGCCGTTGCGACGCAAGACCTCGACGAACTTCTCTTGCTCCATGCCCGGCCGCTCGACGATGTACGCGATCGCTCGCGACAATTGTCGGCCTCGGATCAGGAAGCGCAGGAGCTTCGAGAACTCCAGCTTCGAGTTGTAGAGGTTCCGCGCCGCGTAGTACATGTTCTGAACGTCGATCAGCACGGCCACTCTTTGGTGACTGACGACGTCGTACCCATCGGCGTGGGTGTGGGTGGGAGTGAAGGGCTCGCTGCTGGACGATCGGGATTCGCCTCCTCCGCGTCGCAGTTCGATCTCGTGGCGGCGTCGCAACGAGTCGAGCTGCTCTTCGAGCTCCTCCACGTGGGAGATCAGCTCATCGGGGGAGAGATCCTTGAGATCGTTCAGGCGGCCACCGTTGGACGAGTGGGGGGACGGAGAAAAATACTTCATAGTTCCTCCTTGGCCGCGAACGTTCGCGCTTCGGCGGTTCGGCCCCGAGCCGATCCTT
Source organism: Planctomycetota bacterium (assembly GCA_020425835.1). Next base: position 973 of record JAGQRC010000419.1, read on the forward strand.
CGCGCGTCGAGAGTCCGGAGACCGTGACGTCTCCGTGGAGGAGCGCGGATCGGCGAGGCCGTGATCGCCGAAGGTCGTGCTCCGAGAGAAGGGGGGTCGGACGGAGGGACGAGGCGAGAGCATCCTCGGGTGAAGGAGCCCCGACACCGGCGTGCGCCAACCGTCGTTCTTCTGTTGTCATGGACGGACGATGGTCCGTCTGCGGTTTCGAGTGCACATCGGGATGCATGATCACTTTTCGGCGTCGATATTCGCAATTGCGGGATAGGTGCAGTGAACGCGCAGTCCGATGCTGCGCGATGCCATCGAGGAACTCACGTCGCGTTTCGTCACGCTTTCTACTCTGCGATCGGGGGGAGGTAAAGGCGCGAGTCGCCGTTGCCACCGGCCAGGACGGCCAGGGCCGAGAGATCCGAGCCGCGCCGAGAACCGCCGCTCGATGCGAAGGCGCGATTGTAGCGGTCTCGATTGGCTTCGCCAATGGGTGTCCCGAGCGCGGCAGGTACGAACTCCTCCTCCGGGCTCAATACCCGGTCTGGCCCACCCCGCCGGTCACGATCTCGACCGACGCACTCGCCCCGAGTCGATTGGCGCCCGAAGCGACCATGGTCAACGCGTCGTCGAGCGTCCGCACGCCTCCCGAAGCCTTCACGCCCAGGTCACGGCCGACCTCTCGGCGCATCAGTTGGATGTCCGCGGCCGTCGCCCCCCCGGTCGAGAAGCCGGTCGAGGTCTTGACGAACGCGGCCCCCGCGGACCGAGCGAGTTGGCAGGCGAGGCGCTTCTCGTCTTCGCCGAGCAAGCAGGTCTCGAGGATGACTTTCACCGGACAGCCGGCGGCGCGAACGGTCTCGGCAATATCGTGCTCGACGTGGGAACGAAGCCCTGCCTTCAGCATCCCGATCGGGAGCACCATGTCGATCTCCGACGCGCCTTCTTCGCGGGCTCGTCGCGCCTCGTACGCTTTCACGTCGGTGAGGGTCGCGCCGAGCGGGAATCCGACCACCGTGCACACCAGGACCTTGGATCCGTGGAGGACCCGAGAGGCCAGTGCCGTGTAGCCCGCGTTGACGCAGACGCTCTTGAATCCGTAGCGATGCGCCTCCTCGCACAGTCGCTCGATGTCTCGGGGCGTGGCATCCGGTTTCAGGAGTGTGTGGTCGATCATCCCCGCGATCTTCGCCGCGACCTCGAGCTCGCGATCGGCCGCGGCCTCGTCACCGAGAGCGGGGAGGCAGCCGAGACGGTCGGGACCGGCTCTCAGCAACTCTGCCGGCGGCATCCCTCGTCCCGAGAGAATGGCGCCGGCGGGGAGGGAGACGCTCCCGTCCGAGATCTGGGCGAGCACGCGGTCGGTGATGGTGTCGACCCAACGCTCGAACTCGGCGGGTGAGGTGGACGGCTGCGCGGCGCTCATCGGGTGCTCCCTCGGTTCGGATCATCGGGTATCGTCTCGATGTGATCCACGACGGCGACGACCACCGCCTGAACCGGTATGTCATCGAGACCGTAGATCAGCCGCGCGCTCGAACCCTCCTTGTTGACGACCACTCGATCGCCGATCCCGGAGTCGACGCGGTCCAGGGCGAGGAAGGTCGGACCGACCGGCGCTCCGCCCGGCGTCTCCTCCTGGATCACGAGGAGCTTCTCGCCCTCGAACCGACCGTGTTTGCGTGTGGCGAACACCGTGCCTCGGACCGTTCCCAGCATCATGATCGAGCACCGCCCTCGACATCGGACAGCTGCACCCCCTCGATGATGCCGACGATCGCCGCGTCGACCGGTGACTCGTCGACATCCGGAAGAGCGAGCACGGCCTCGCGCGCGGTGACGTAGAAGACGCGTTCTCCCACGCCGGCGCCCATCGTGTCGACGGCGACGAGTGGGGGGGCGACGACGTTGCCCGCGGCGTCCTCCGGACGGACCAGGCGAAGGCTCAGACCCTCGGTGGAAGGATGGCGACGCGTCGCCCAGATCGTCCCGATCACCGTTCCGAAGTTCATCGCCGGACCTCGCCGATCGACGCACCGCCCATGGACTCGATCATCGCGACGCGTCGCGCGTGTCGTCCTCCGCCGAACGGCGTGCAGAGAAAGCGGTCGACGATCTCCCGGGCCAGGGTCGCGCCGATGATCCCGGAGCCGAGCGTCAGGACATGCGCGTGGTTGTGCTCCCGCGCGTTGCGCGCTTCGACCGTGTTGTGGCAGTGTGCGGCGCGGATGCCGGGCACCTTGTTGACGACCATGGCGGAGCCGATGCCCGCGCCGTCGACGACGACGCCTGCCGCGGCCCGACCGTCGCGGACCGCTTCGGCGACCCGACGGGCGAAGACCGGGTAGTCGCACGACTCCTCGGAGTCGGTGCCGCAGTCGAGCACGACGAAGCCACGCGCCGACAGATGCTCGGCGAGCTGCCGTTTCAGGGCGAACCCGCCGTGGTCGGCGCCCATCGCGATCGTCTCGCTCGGCCCCGTGCGCGACGCGCGGGTGGGAGACGATGGGATCGAGGACGGTGGACTCGGGGCGGAAGCGTCTTCGCGCTCGGCGGCGCGCGGTCGCATCGGTTCGATCGGGAGCGATCGAACCGCGCTCGACGACGTCGGCTCGGGGTCGAGGTTCTGGGGGTGGGATCGACCCCGCGGCTCCGTCCTCGACGACAGGAACCGATCGACCGACTCGCGGGCCAGTGGCGTGAGTCGACCCTCGGCGAGGAGACGCCGGAGATCGATCTCGGTCCTCCCACCGTCGCGGAGCAGTTCGGCGACGTCGTTCTCGGCGAGGATCTCTCGGGGGATCGGCCACTCCGGCTCGATCCGCGGAGTGCCATCGGCGATCCCGGCTCCGAGTGGTGAGCCGGGAACCTCGCCCGAGCCGATCGCCGCTTCCAGCGCGGCCCGGACTCGAGCGCGGACCTCGCGACGCAGATCGCTCATCGGGCGCTCTTCGCTTCGGCGTCGATCACTTGGTCGTGATCGTCGACGATGGCCATGATCACCGCGTCCACCGGTCGATCCTTGGTCTTCTCGGTCTGCCGAGCCGATGACCCCTGGGCGATCAAGACGATCTCGCCGACGCCCGCCCCGACCGAATCGATCGCCACGACGTGGCTGCCGGTCGGGGACCCGTTCAGCTCGACCCGCTCGACGATGCGGAAGGACAGGCCCTCGAGGGATTCGTCCTTGCGAGTGGCCCAGATCGTTCCCACGACTCGACCGTAGAGCATGCGCGTGACGTCCTTTCGCCCGACCGGCGATCCCGGTGGGAAGGGCGGGATTGTAGCGGAGTCGAGGAATCGGGCCATCCCCTCCTGCGCGTCGGACGCCCCGGCGTTCAGCGCAGCCCGTCGAGCACCTGTCGGACGCGTTCGGGCGCCGTCGGCCAGCTCGTCGGAAGGACGCCCTGGACGGAGAGCGAGAGCTCCCGCAACCAGGAGTGACCATCCGCATTGAGGTCG
>JAGQRC010000420.1 GCA_020425835.1 Planctomycetota bacterium
CGAGCCGTCCGTCCACGCTCCAGTGGACCAGGCCCGGAGCTGCGTGAATTGTCACGACCCTCATGGCGCGGTCGACCAGAAACTGTTGCTGGCGGATGAGCGTCAGCTCTGTCTGAGGTGTCACGAACCCCTGGACCGCCACCTCGCGCAGGCGCGGCACGTTCACCGACCGATCGGCGACGGGCTCTGTACGGTGTGTCACGAGCCGCATCGCTCTCCGGACTCGCGTTTCTTGCGATACGCCTACCCTCGGCGAATCAAGCTGGACTACGACCCCGCGAACTTCCAACTCTGCTTCTCGTGCCATGACAGTGGTCTGGTCGACGCTCGAGAGACCTCGACAACGACGTCGTTCCGCGACGGGACGAGGAATCTCCACCATGTCCACGTCGTCGAGAACGGGCGGACTTGCCGCGCCTGCCACGATGTCCATGGGAGTGTGTCCGAGTCGCTCGTTCGGGAGCGGCTTCCCTTCGGCTCCGAGGGCTGGGAGATGCCGATCGAGTATCGACGCGCTCCCGACGGAGGGACCTGTACGTTGTCCTGTCACGTCGAACGAACCTACCGCCGTTGATCCGAAGGAGGACGCGCAGAATGAAGGTCGCACTGCTGCTCGGACTCTGGCTGGCGGTCATGCTGTCGATCATTTGGGGCACGCACTTCGCGTCGCACGATGCTCCGACGACCCATGAGTCCGACGAGTCTTCCGCTCTCCTCGAGGGGATCTCGTTCTCGCCTCCGCTGGCGCCGACCAAGAACAACCGAGAAGAAGTTCTGCGAGAGGCGGGGGTCTTCCCCTGCAGCCAGTGCCACAATCTCCTGATCACCAATCCGAGGAAACGAGCCGACTTCGCCCCACCTCACGATGGAATCGTCGTCGATCATGGCGAGGCGACGAGCTGTCTGACGTGCCACAGCGACTCCGATCGCGATCACTTGGTGCTCGTCGACGGCACACCGGTCGGGTTCAACGAGTCGTATCGAGTCTGGGGGGGGTGTCATGGACCGATCTATCGGGACTGGCGCCACGGTGCGCACGGGCAGAGGACCGGGCACTGGAACGGTGATGAGCAACACGTCTGGGTGTGTGTGCGCTGCCATCATCCGCACCGTCCCGCGTTCGCACCGATGACGCCGCTGCCGCCGCCGCCCGTGCCTCGGGGGATGGTGGAGCCCGGGGGCCACACCGAGAGGGGAGACCGATGAACCGCCGCCGAGCATGGCTCTCCGCCGGGATCGGCATCTGCGCGCTGATCTGGACCGAGACAGTCGTGTCCCAGGCACCTGCTGGTCCTCCCGCGCAGAAGCCACCCGAGCGTCTCGACCCTGAACAGTCCTGTATCACCTCCGAGTGTCACACGGGGTACGCCACGGGTCCCTTCGTGCACGGACCGACCGCGCTCGGCATGTGCCGAGCTTGTCACGAGTCCGTGGCCGAGGGTCGGCACGCGTTCCGGATGGTCCGTCAGGGGGCGGAACTCTGCGCCTTCTGTCACGATCCGCTGCCGGCGCGCGAGCACCTTCACGGTCCGGTATCGATCGGGCTCTGCACCGCCTGTCACGATCCGCATCGCTCCGACCATCCCTTCATGCTCCGAGAGGCGCCCGGCGCCCCGCTCTGCTTCCAATGTCACGAGCCGAGCCGATTCCAGGGGCACTCGCACGTCCACGCTCCGGTCGTCGCCGGACAGTGTCTGCAGTGTCACGATCCGCACTCGTCCGATCATCCGGCGGTCCTTCGGAAGGCCAGCCGCGAGCTGTGCCTTTCCTGTCACTCCGAGTTCCGGGAGGCCCACGAGTCTCGGTCCCACTGGCACGCGCCCGCCCGAGAGGACTGCACTCGCTGTCACGACGCGCACGCCTCCGATCATCGGAAGCAGCTCGCCGCCGAGATCCCGGATCTCTGTTGGACCTGCCATTCGGACCTTCGCGATCAGTTCGCCCACTCCACGAACATCCACAAGGCGACCGAGATCGAGGACAAGTGTCTGAACTGCCACGATGCTCACGCGAGTCGATTCCCCAAAGTCCTGAAGAAGGACCAGCTCACGCTCTGCTTGTCCTGCCACGATCGACCCATCGAAGTGGGAGCCAAGCGACCGTTGCTCAACATGAAGAAGGAGATCGAGGAGGCGAAGTTCCTGCACGGCCCGATCCTGCAGGGCAACTGCTCCGCCTGCCATCGCCCCCACGCGGCGAGCACGTTCCGACGATTGGTGGATGTGTTCCCTGCGGAGTTCTATGCCCCGTTCGACCTCGAGCAGTACGGTCTCTGCTTCAAGTGCCACGACAAGCAGTTGGTGCTCGAGGGTGAGTCCACGACGTTGACGGGATTCCGGAACGGCTCCGAGAATCTGCACTTCTTCCACGTCAACAAGGAGAAGAAGGGAAGGACCTGTCGAGCGTGCCATGCGATCCATGGCAGCCAGCATCCCTTCCACATCCGCGACACCGTTCCGTTCGGCGGATGGGACATCCCGATCAACTTCGAGAAGACCGAAACGGGCGGCTCGTGCGCACCGGGTTGCCACTCGAAGAAAGAGTACGACCGAGTGAACCCGGTCACTAAGGACCAGAAATGAAGTACTTGCTTCCTTTGCCGATCGCCGCGTTTCTCGTCACCGTTGTCGTGCCCGCCCATGCCATCGATGGAGATCGACCTCGCGTCGGATCGAGTGCGCCCCGTTTCGAGTGGACCCGTGAGGACGGGACCCGAGAGCCTGCACTGACCGAGAAGGACACCGTCGAACTGCTCGTCTTCCTTCGCGCGGGTCAGCCCTACTCGAAGTTGGTCGATGAGTCGGTGACGAACGTCGCGGCGAGCGTCGGCGGCGAGCCCCTGCGCGTCCGACGGATCTGGGTGGCGATGTCTCCCGAGGACGTGACGGGGAAGGAGACGAAGAAGCCGTACTACTGCGATCCGAAACGCGAAGCAGCCGCTGCGTTCGGCCTGATCGCGTATCCGACGACCATCGTCGTCGGGCGTGACCGCAAGATCCTGGAGATTCTCGTCACCCGGCCTCCGCGCTTCGACGAGTTGCTCGAGGCCGCGGTACTCTTCGGTCTCGGTCGGATCGATGAGAGCGAGCTGCAACGCCGGCGATCGAACGACAGCGAGTCGGCGTCAGGTCACGGGTCTCCGGAAGACCGCGCAATCGCCGTAGCACGGCTCGCTGTGTCCTTGACACGATCCGGTCGCTTGTCGGAGGCGGAGTCACACTTCGCCCGTGCTCTGGAGTTGGCGCCCCGCTCCCGTGAGGTTCAGGTGCTCTGGGGCGAGTACCTCATCGATCGAGGACGGCTGGAGGAGGGGCAGCAGGTCGTCGAGCAGCTCCTCGCGGTCGACGAGACGGTGCACAGCCCCGCGGTCCGACTGTTGGATGCGCGGTTGGACTTGGCCTCCGACCGGACGGAGCAAGCGCTCGAGAAGCTCCAGGCTCTGCTGCCGATGAGCCCGAAGAAGGTGAAGGTCCACCTCGAGCTCGGTCGTGCCTTCGAGAAGTTGCACCGCTGGAAGGAGGCGGCAGAGCACTATCGGGCCGGTCTCGAGCTCGCGATCGAGGAGAGCCAGAACTCAGCGACCAAGGCGGCGACCGGGGAGGGCTGACAGCGACCGCCGCTCGAAAGCTCAGTCGCGTCCGTACGACTCTGGTGAGTGGTTCTCACCATGACAGCGAAGGAAGCATTGGCCTTGGAACGCACCGAGGTCGATGAACTCCAATCGGCCGGTCGCCGGGTCGGGGCTGACCACCGAGAGGTCGAAGTTGATCAGGTGGGTGTGGTCCGAGACCGAAGCGGACCCGGCCGCGACTCCGTGAGGATCATGGCAGACCGAGCACGGCGCGTCCTCGTTCCGAACGTGCTCGTCGTGCTCGGAGAAACTCTCGTCGTTCAGGATCGAGTCGCGGTCGTGGCAGTGGTAGCAGAGCGCATAGGCGCCGGCGCTCTCCGGGTTCGGATCGTGCGTGTCGTAGCGACGCGCCAGGATCGGGGAGAACGGCGATCCGTGCGGACCGTCGGGGCCGTTGCCCCCGAAGCGGCTCGCGTTCGGAGAGTTGTGGCAGTCTCCACAGGTCATGGTATCGCCCGCGGTCCACGGCGGCCTCAAGCTCGGGACGTCGGGGTTCACCCCGATGCTCTCCACGGGATGGAACGATGGGTTCGATGGGCCGAAGTCCAGTCGTACGTTGGGCTGGAAGACGAGACGGGTGATCGCCGCGCTCGTCGCGACCGGGTTGTCACCGTGACACGAGTAGCAGAGCTCGCTCTCGGTGGTGATCTCGTCGATGGCCGTTCCGTCCGCGCGGATCCCCGGAACACCAGCGAGCGCGGTGGGGAGGTTTCCGGTCGTCGGGGCCCCGGCCGCGTGCGGGTCGTGGCACGATGTGCAAGTCGGATGCTCTCGAGTCCCGACATCGACC
>JAGQRC010000421.1 GCA_020425835.1 Planctomycetota bacterium
CCACGCCGCCGGTCGGGATGAACCTGTTCATCGCGAGCGTGCGCTTCGACAAGCCGATCCTGACCCTCTATCGGGCCTGTATCCCGTTCATCCTCGTGCTGCTCGCGGCGCTCCTGGTCATCACCTACGTTCCGGCGCTGAGCACGATGTTCTCGAGCTGAGTGAGGCCCGAGACTGCTGGAACGAGGCACGTCCAGCGGCAAGACTCGCGGCAGCAGGACTCGCAACAGCAGGACTCGCAACAGCAGGACTCGCGGCAGCAGAGTCGCAATAGCAGAGTCGCAATGGCATCACTGGTCCACCACCGGCCGAGACGGGTGGAAGTACTCCTCGCGGCTCCGACCCAGCGACCATCTCTGGAGCCAGTAGGGGATCGGCACGTTCGGCGAGAGGGCGAGGTCGCATTCGGAACAATCCTCCCGGCGAAGACGAGGGCAACACGGTCGACGGTCTCGGATCATGCCGTCTCGGCCCCAACGCCTCGATCGACGCGCTCCGTCTCGCCACGCGGCATCGAGGGAGAGGTGCTCCGTGGATCGGTACCACGCTCGGACCGAGACGGTCCGGTTCGTCGCGCGATCGCGGACGTAGTAACCGATGATGTCGTCGTCCCTGAACGGCTGGCGGACCGTCGGCAGCGGACGGAGCCAGGCGACGATCGATGACCCGGCGACGGTGAGCGCGAGGGCGATCGTCACGACGATCCCCGACCATTTCGGCAGCATTCAGAAGACCCCCGCGTCCAGGCTGGTGGCGGGCAAGCACCGACACCAGGACGGCGTGGGCTGCTCCACTTAGGAGTCCGTTGGAAAAACTGCCTTGGCTCGGAGAGTTCGAGATTCCGAGGCCGGCGCTCGGGCTCTCGGCCGGTTTGGGTTTTTCGACGGGCTCTTAGGTCTCGGCACGTGCACCTGCGCGGTACGGCATGCCATTTCGAAGCTTCCGAACCCTACCACTCGAGCGCGAGCGCGCGAGCCCTGTCCCCTCGACTCGTCGAAAGACGCGCCGTAGCCCGACGTTCGAGTCGACGATTTCCGTTCAATGCGCGCGCCCTCCGCGCGGAGCGCCGAAGGTCACGACGAACGCGAAGCGACGAACCAACTCGAACAGGATGAACGGTAGCGCCATGCCCGCGGCCCACCGGAGACCGTCGAGCGCGAGCGCCGCGAGGAGCGATCGACGCTCGCGATGCGGTTCGTGAGTGGTCCGGGCCGGGTCTTCCTCCGCGGGGCGCTCACCCCGTCGCGGGTCGCCGCTCTCCCGGTCCGTCACGGACACTGCGTCGGTGCTCCCGCACAGTCGAGGGAACCCGGGGTCGTGTCGATGCCGCACGCGGGGAACGGAGGAGGCGGCGCGGCGCCCCCTCCGAAGAGGTGGACGAGGACCAGCACGGCATCGGAGACCGAGACCTTCTCGTCATCGTTGGCGTCGAGCGCGAGAACGCACGGCTCCGGGCTCCCCGCGAAGAGATACTCGAGGATCTGCACGGCATCGACGACGCTGAGGAGGCCGTTGTCGTCGGCGTCTCCGCGAACGGAGCGGAGGCACACCGAGGTGTAGACGTCGACCGACGTATTGCCGATCGCCACGTCGGGGCGCCCGTCCGCGGTGAAGTCGGCAGCGACGATGGCGCGGAAGTCGACGGTCAGCCCGTCGACGACACGCCCCGATGAGAAGGTGCCGGGTGTTCCGTCGCGGTTGTTCTCGTAGACGACGAAGTTGCCGCCGGAGCTCTCGGCGAGCGCGAGATCGAGGTGGCGATCCTCGTTGAAGTCGGCCACGCAGAGCGCGGGGAAGTTCCCGTCCACCGACGCGACGGCGAACGGCGGCTCGAAGTCCCCCGGTGTGAAGGAGAGGCCGTTGAAGTAGACGTCGAGCGTGCCGCCCGGCTGGGCCACCGCGAGATCGACGAGCCCGTTGCCGTCGAGATCGGCCGCGACGAGCGACGGACCCTGGCCGACGACGTCCCCGATGTCCTGCGCCGCCGAGAAGGTCCCGGGCACGCCGCCCTGGTTGTTGATGTAGACCTCGAGGTCTCCACCGCTCTTGGCGATGGCGATGTCGGGCCAGCGGTCGAAGTCGAAGTCGCCCACCGCGAGTGACGGCGCGACCTCCGCGACGCTCCCGATCGATGTTCCGCCCGAGAAGCTCCCCGGTGAGGCGAGGTCGTTGAAGTAGACCGTCAGTCCCGTGCCGACCTGAGCGACCGCGACATCGAGTAGCGCGTCGCCGTCGAAGTCGGCGCACTCGAGATCCGGTGGCCAGTTGAACGGCGTGGTGCCGATCGTGACCGGTGGACCGAACGCCCCCGGCACTCCGCCGTCACCGTTGAACTGCACCCAGACCACTCCCTGCGTCTCCGCGACGACGAGGTCTGCGAGTCCGTCGTCGTTCAGGTCGGCGCACCGCATCCGCGGGTTCCCGCCCGATGTCCCGACGGAGACCGGAGCGGTGAAGCTCCCGGGGATGCCTCCACTCGCATTGAAGCAGACCGCCAAGGCGTCGGACGGCCCGACCCGCGCGATGTCCACGTAGCCATCGCGATCGAGATCGGCGGCGGCCACCGCGGGGAAGAACCCGGCGCTGCCGATCGATGACGACGGTTGGAACCCGATCGTGCACGGCTCCTCGAACTGGAACTGTGAGGGGGTGAGCACCCCGAGCGTGATGCGCGGTTCGAAGACGAGGCCGTCGAGGGTGTCGAGCGTGAAGCCCTCGGGATGCATGCCGATCCCGAGTCCTCGATCGAGCGTGTCACCGAAGCTCGACTTCGCCCCCGGCACCTGGAACGCCTCGGGCGTCAGACTGTCGAAGTAGGTATCGATCCAACCCGGGATCGACCCGTCCGGGTTGAGGGGTGCGCCCCTCGTGTCGTAGGTCACCGCGACGTAGTGCCACTCTCCCGGAACGACCGTGCCGAAGAAGATCTGCGGTCCGTGGAACGCGGCGATGAGCTGATCGCCGAAGACGGTCAGCTTCTCGGTTCCCGCGTAGTCGAAGATCGAGTTGAGGTTCCCCCCACCGTTGTACTTGAACCAGCACTCCAGCGTGAACCCGCCCGCCCGCTCGATCAGGGTGTTGTCGAGGAGGCGTCGGACGTCGGTGACCACGCCCGATGGGTTGCCGAACTCGGCCGACGGATCGCTGGAGTCGATCGAACGGTTGCCCGCGAACGGCGGAACGCCGACCGTCGGGACATCCGTCGACAGCACCGCGAGCGGGCCGGCGGTGCCATCGAGCCCGAACCCGGAGAAGTCCTCGATCCCCGGGAAGGTCGTCTTCGCGTTGTACGAGTAGTGCACCACCGTCTGCGGCGTGGTGCTCCATCGGAACTCGGCGGAGAGTTGGAGGGTGGTGCTCGAGTCCTCCTGGCCGGAGTTCGCCGTCATCGCGATGCGGTAGGTGTGGAACGGCTGCAGCGAAACGTGGAGATCGACACCGGAGAGCGGGCAGAAGCCGGAGCCCTCGCAGACGAAGGGATCGGTCCAGAGCGGGGTCGTCGAGGCGGTGGTCAGATCGGTCAGCTCGAGCGTCCAGAGCGAGAAGTTCTCGGTGAAGTCCTGCGTCACGAACCGCGCGTCGGTCGGCACGGTGACCCGGAAGTCGAGTTGGATCGATGCGTTGGCGAACGCTCCGGAGAGCCCGGGGATCCCGCCCGCGAACTGGGAGGCGGTGAGACTGAACCCGGTCGGTGTCGCCACCCGCGACGTCGAGCTGGACACATCCGTCAGACCGCCGGCACCGAATCCCGGGCAATCGACGCCGGTCAGGCTGCCGGAGACGGGGAAGGCCTCGAGCTGCGAGTACGACTGGGTGTCGGAGACGCAACTCGCACCACCGGACACGAAGTAGGTCTCATCGATGATCGAGTAGAGCTGAGCGTCGACCGGCGTCATCCAGAGCGCGAACACCAGAACCCACGGACTCCGACATCGGCACCGCCGCCGACTCCAACACGGCCACATGTGAACCCTCCGCATCCCCGAACCCAACGTGCGCCGGCTCGCTCGTCGGAAACCGGCAATACGGGAATCGCGCATGTTCGAGGGTGCGGAGACCTCGGGCAAGACATTCCCCCCACCACGAGGACGTCGAGGCGCTGCCAAGCGTCGCGGGGGTCTGGAAGTCCGCCGCGGCGGCCCCGTTCCGTTCGAGTCGGGACCGCCGCGGCGCGGGAGACCGGAGAGAGGATCCGCGGACGACGACGAGCGGAGATGAAACCGCGCCGTCTCGTCGAGCGCTCAGCGCGGCGTCACGGGCACACGCCGTATTCTCGGCAACCGAGGAAGTCGACGGTGTCGTCGCTCGCGCAAGTCGTCGACGGAACGGGTCCACCGCCGAACAGAGTGTCGAGCAGCGCGATGGCATCCGCGAGGTCGAGTGTTCCGGAGTCGTCGTAGTCGCACGCGTCGAG
>JAGQRC010000422.1 GCA_020425835.1 Planctomycetota bacterium
CGACCGCCACCGACATCCCCGCGGCGAGGAAGAGACCCGGCACCCAACTCGACACGTAGACGATCGTCCCGAAGAAGAGGAGCCCCGAACCGGCGCAGAGCATGCCGCGCACCGGAGTGCTCGGAACGAAACGGCTGCCGAGGATCATCGCGAAGCAGATCACCGGCAGCCAGGCGAGGAATCCTCCGGAGCGCAACGCGCTGGCGAATTCGGTCCACTGGTAGATGAACTCGGTCTGACCACCGAAGCTGACGATGATCGGGCAGACGACCGCGGCGATGAGCAAGTAGAGCGGCCAACCCACGGCGGTTCGCATCCACCACGTCGGCTCGTCGCTGACGTCGAAGCGGGATCGGTAGAGCTGAAAACCCTGCGGTTCGTTGTACATGCAAGACCTCACGCGATAAGGGGTGAACCAAACGATAGATCGTCGGAGAAGTCTAGGATGGCCGGCGGTCCCCGTCGAAGCGCGGTGTCGGGCGCCCCTCGTTTCTCGGAACGTCGGTCGGCACCGCGACGGGGTGAATCGCCCGTCGCGGCGACGCGGGGCGAGAGGAACGAGCGTGGAGTTTCGGGAGGAAGCAGTCGTGAGATTCTCGAGGAGGAAACGTGTCTGGCTCCCGCTGTCGATCGTCCTGATCGTCGCGATCTGGGCCATCGTGATCTCGATCGACGAGCCGCTCGCCGATGTCTCGGACCTCGCCCCAGCACCGCGGGCATCGGTGACGGCGGGCGACAACGGGATCACGCCGATCCTCCGGGCGTGCGACCCCGACCGCGCGAGGGTCGTCGACCTCGTCATTCTCGGCCATCGCGATGACTACGATTCCGGCGAGGCGATGTGGGCGGACGTGGAGACCTATCTTCACGCCGTGGCCCCACTCCGCGATGCGATCGAGGAGGCGCTGCAGTGTCCGGCGTTCCAGTTGTCCGAGGTTGATGATTCGCTCGAGCCGGACGCTCGCGAGCTCCTGGCTCTCCGGGCCGCGGGCCACGCCGCGGCTTGGGCCTGCCGCTGGCACGTCCGGAGGGGCGAGCCAGATCTCGCGTTGGAATGGGCCCACCGAGCCGCTCGACTGGGAGTCCGCGTCCGGAAGGGATCCCGGAGCGTGACCCAGTTCGCGGCCGGCTCCGCCATGGTCTCGGTGGCGCTGTCGGACCTCTGGTGTGCTTGCTGGGAGCACGCCGACGAGTCGAGGATCGCCCGAGAGCTGGAGTGGCTTCTCGGACTGGAGCTCGACGGCTCGGCGTGGGTCGAGGCGTTGAAGGAGGAACACGCGACTCTTCGAGCTCACCTCGAGATGCTGGTCGGCGGCGGCAGCGAGTCGATGACGCGATGCCTCGGTCTCCCGAGTCCGGTGTGGAAACCGCATGCGACGCGCAACCTTCTGGCAGAGTCGATTCGAGACCTCCTGAGGACCGCGAGTGCCGCCGAGGTTGTGTGCGATCGGCCGCCGATCCCCGACTTCTCCCCGTGGCGGGCGTTCTGGTCCGGGAATGTCCTCGGCAAGGAACGGGTGCGTTTGCTCCGCCTGGCGCACGCCGACGGGGAGGGCTCGGGTCGGCGCTGTGGAGGCACTCGCCGACTCTGCCGGACCGCGCTCGCACTGCTGCAGCACTCACTGCGTCACGGCACTCTTCCTGCCGATCTCGGCTCCCTCACCACTGGAGTCGACGCGCCGCTCGAACCCTCCGAGGTGGTCGGCGTGAAGTACGACCCGAAGACTCGCTGGATCGGCTGGACCGAACCGAACGACTCCGATTGGGGCTACTGGCCCGAGTCGTGGCACGAAGAGTCACTCGTAGGACCGCCGAGCCGCGCGCCGTTGATCATCGGTCGGACCCTGGATCGAGCGGTGCGCGAGCACGCGATCCCCGGCGGGTGACCTCCTCACGGGTTGTTTCCGGCGCACGATCACAGTATCGAGGGGAGGCGAGTGTTCCTGGATGTCGCGGCGTGGGACCCGGGTGTCTCGTCGGCGATCGATCGGCTGCCCTTCGCGCCAAGCGGTTGGGCGTGAGCGACCGCGCCGTAGCGTCCGGAAGGTGACGAAGCCACGCGGCTCGGAAAGGCCCCCATGCGATTCACGATGATCTCCTTCACTCTCGTTCTGTTGACGACCTCCTGCGCCCACGTCGAGACCAACGGTGCCGCGGTCGAGGGCGCCCTCCTCGATTCACCGATGGTCGACAACGTCTACCTTGCGGGACAACCGACAGCGAGCGAGCTTCGCAAGGCGGCGGCCGGCGGCATCCGAACGATCATCAACCTCCGGCTCGCGTCGGAGCTGGAGTTCGACGAGGCGGCGGAGGCCGACGCGCTCGGCGTTCGGTATCACAACCCCGGCTTCAAGGGCGGCGAGAACCTCACCGACTCGATCTTCGACGAGGTCCGGTCGCTGCTCCGGAGCTCCCAGCGTCCGATTCTCTTCCATTGCAGCTCCGGCAACCGAGTCGGTGCAGTCTGGGCAACGTATCGCGTTCTCGACGAGGGATGGGACATCGATCGGGCGATCGACGAGGCGAAGCAAATCGGGCTACGAACTCCCGCCTACGAGGCCCGCGCACGAGAGTACGTCGCCCAACACCAGCACTAGGACGAGGAGCCCGCTCCGACGCAGTACGCGCTGCGTCATCTTGTCGCGCGACTGCCCGAGAATGGTGCGATCTTCGACCGACGGGACGATGCCGGTGCCGCGGGCGCCTGGCCTCTCACTGCCGCTGATTGACCTGCCTCGTGCAGTGCTCGATACTGCGCCCATGGAAACGCAACTCACCCACTTCTGCCGTCAATTCGATCGCATCCTTCGTCCCCTCCTCGGCCCCGTGGATCAGGTCGTCTCCAGCCTCGGTGACGGCTCCGGCTCCCTGCCGGTCTACGACGGTCTGCCCGATCTGCGGGAGGGGCATCACCGACTCAAGCTCTTGATGGAGAAGATCGCCGATCAGCAGGCGTACGTGCTGATCTTCGGTCCTCTGAAGAGCGGGAAGTCGACCCTGATGAACGCGATGACCGCGGCGTACGTCAGCGAAGTGACCGCTCTCCCCGCCTATCCATGCCTCGTGTACGTCTCCCACGCGGAGAAGCCCGAGTACGTCATCACTCGGTACGACGGCACGAGCGAGGCACTGACCTCGAGCGCGGAGCTGCATCGTCGTTTCGAAGAGGCGCACCGCGAACTCTCTCGGCACATCCGACAGTTCGAGGAGGCGCGCCACCGCGGCGGGAGCCCACCCTCCTATCCGTCGTCGGAAGAGCATTTCGATCCGGCGATCCACTTCCCCCGAGCCATTCGGAAGGTCGACGTCCGGGTGCCCGCCGGCGACCTCGCCGAGTCCGGCGCCGTGCTCGTCGACACGCCGGGCCTCTACTGTCGAATGAAGTTCGGCTACGACCAGATGACTCGGGACTTCCGGGACACGGCGGCGTGCGCGGTCTTCGTCGTCAAGACGGACAATCTCTTCCTCGAGCAGGTGTTCGAGGAGTTCCAAGAGTTGCTCGAGCTGTTCGGGCGCATCGCTCTGGTCGTCAATCTCGACTCCAGCAAGTGCGACCTCGGCCCCGACGGCTCGCTCGTGCCGAGCCTCGAGCGAGAGAATCCTCAACGGATCATCGAGGCGTTCGAGAGCCTCGCGATGAGCGCTCCGCTGAAGGCCGCCGTCGACGAAGGGCGCCTGCGGATCTATCCGGTCGATCTCCTCCGGGCCGCCAGCGAACGGCTCCGCGCCGCTCGGGGTCGGTCCGAGCAGAGCGACGAGCCCAAGGCGATCGTCCACACCGGCTTCGAGGCGTTCCGCCGGGACATGACCAGCTATCTCGAGTCCAACGAGTACTTCGAGGCGTTCCGGTTGGACAGCCTACGATACGCCGACGGGCTGTTCGTCCGGTTGCGTCGCTCCGCCGAGGCGGACGACGTCGTCACGATTCGTCGCCAAGCGGAGCAACTCCGCGCACTCATCGCTCAAGCCGAGTCGCTCTCGGCCTCGCTCGAGCGATTGGCCCGCCGGAGCTGGACCGACGCCTTCGCCGAGACTCGGAACGAACTCGAAGCGAAACTCGAGGCGCGATTCCACGAGATCCTCCGCCGCGAGCGGCAGCAGATCTCCGCCGAGATCGACGCGTGGTTCGCTTCGGAGCACAGTCTCGAGGACTTGACGAAGGTCATCCTGTCGCGGATCACGACCCGGGCCCAGGAAGAGATCGCGGCGGAGATCGCCGAGTCGCTGCGCGCTCTCGGAACGCGACGCCCCGAGCCCGCTGCCGTGGAGAAATGCGGTGGCTTCATCGTCGACGAGTCGACCGCCTCCGATCTCTCGCGCGGATCGATCGAGCTGTTGCCGATCGTGCAGAGCGCTCACTCTGCGCTCCGACCGCGTGCGTCGATCACGCCCCTGGTCCACACCTATC
>JAGQRC010000423.1 GCA_020425835.1 Planctomycetota bacterium
GGATCTTCGCTGTCGGCCGCCGGGAGTTCCGGGAAGCGTCCTCGACGAATCCGTCGATCGAGTGGGCGGACGAGGCGACCGCTCGGAAGCTGACGACGACCGAACAGATCGCCTGGGCCCACCGCGTGAACAAGGACGCGGTCGTCGAACCCGGCCGGACGTTCCGTGTCTATGCCGACCTCCTGCCGGCCTCGGATGGGACGGCACCCTTCGCGATCCACACGTTCAACCAGATCACGGGCGGCGACACGATCTTCCCGCGTCAGGCGGCGATCGCCAACGACCACTTCGTCTTCACCGGCCTCGAGTCCGATGACCTCCAGACGAGCATCGGACGCGCGTTCGCCGCCCAACAGGGCATGGAGAAGCCGTACTACGCCACGCCCGGAGACGGCATCTTCCACTTCTACTTCCCCGAGCAGGGACTGATCATGCCGGGGCAATTCGTTCCGGGCGCCGACTCCCACAGTCGCGCCTACGGTGCGTACGGAGCGGTCGGCATCGGCGTCGGCTCGACGACCCTCGGCTTCGGCTGGTCCAACGGATCGATCTACTTCACGCTCGCCAAGGCGCGACGCGTGACGATGGATGGCGCACTCCAGCCGTGGGTCAGCGGCAAGGACGTGGTGCTCGCACTCCTGAAGCGATGGGGGTCGAAGCAGAGCCAGGGGATGTCGATCGAGTTCGTCGATGCCCATCACCAGCTGCCCATGGTCTACCGCAACACCATCTGCAACATGATGGCGGAAGCCGAGTCACAGAACGGCATCTTCGCACCGGACGACATCACGTACGCGTGGTACGAGAAGAAGGGGATGTCCCAACTCCCCTATCCGCGCATCGCGCCCGGAGTGGACGCTCGCTACGAGATCGACGAGGTGCTCGACCTGAGCGAGATCGTTCCGATGATCGCAAAGCCCTTCAGCCCGGGGAACGCGTATCCAGCGTCCGAAGTGGCCAAGGAGCGCCTCGAGTTCGACAAGGCGTTCATCGGATCGTGCACCAACGGGAGCTACGACGACTTGCTCACCGCGGCTCTGGTCCTTCGCGCGGCGCGCGGCACCGGAAAGACCGAGGCGAAGACGGAGTTCGTGATCTTCCCGGGCTCCGGCGGCGTGAAGCAGCAGATCCGACGTCCCGACCCGCGCCTCGATGGCGACTCGATCGCCGA
This sequence comes from Planctomycetota bacterium, assembly GCA_020425835.1. The sequence continues at coordinate 1,172 of JAGQRC010000423.1, forward strand.
CGTGCTGACGTCGGTCGGCGGACAGATTCGAGACTCGTGGTGTGGGCCCTGCTTCGGTCAGGGTCCCGACGCGCTGAAGTCCGGGCAGCGAGCGATCACGACCTTCAATCGGAACTGGCAGAATCGAATGGGCCTCGGCGGCGAGGGATTCCTCGCGAGCCCCGCAGTCGTCGCCGCTTCGGCGCTCCTCGGATACATGGGTCCGCCGAGCGAGCTCGATCTCGAATGGAACGCAGAGCGCTTCGCCGTGTGACCTCCCGGCGGAGCCGGGCCAAGACGGATTGCCGAAGAGCCCCGTGACCGGGGCTCTTCTCATCGGCTCGCCGGTGGGCGAGCAGCCTACTCGCGGAGCGCGCTCGACTCCGATTCGAAGAAGGCGACTTCGCCGGACTGCACGTCGTACATGCCCCCCACGATGCCGATGGCGCCTTCTTCCTCCAGCTCCGCCAGGAGCGGGCTCTCCCGTCGAATCCGATCGATCGTGAGATGGACGTTCCGCTCCGCGACGTGTTGGACGAACTCCGGATTGGCGCTGGTCCGTTGCGCAACGTCTCGAGGCTGCGTCGTCGCCTCGACGGCGGGCTCGAGCTTCTTGATCAGCGCGCTAAGGTTTCCGAGCTCGACCGAGTCGCACGCGCCCTTGATGGCGCCACAGTGCGAGTGCCCGAGCACGACGATCAGCTTGGAGCCCGCGATTTTGCAGGCGAACTCCATGCTGCCGAGGATGTCCTCGTTCACGAAGTTCCCCGCGATGCGGATGCTGAAGAGGTCCCCGAGTCCTTGGTCGAAGATCAGCTCGACGGAGGTTCGCGAGTCGATGCAGCTCAGCACGGCGGCGAAGGGCCACTGGCCGTCGCGGGTCTCGTTGATCTGCTGGAGCAGATTTCGGTTGGCTCGGAGGTTGTTCCGGAACCGCTCGTTGCCGGAGACGAGGAAGTCGAGCGCCTCCCGCGGAGTGAGTGAGCTCTGCGTCTCTTCGGTGTGTGTGTGCATGGGTGGCATCCTGTCCGGTGAGAGGTTCGGCGGCTTCAGCTGGCCAAGGACAACGGGGCTCGAGAAACCCGGTCGCGCCACTCGACGGTGATCGACCGTCGATCCGCGGTGTCGCGGAATTCCTGGATGACCTCCCGAATGTCCTCATCCATGTACTGAGTGGCACTCGCGTCGATCGTGACATGGGACCCGTCGGAGATCGAGCTCAACGCTCGGACGATCGCTCCGCGGTTCAGGAAGGTGAGTTCTTCGGCCAGTGTCATCGTCACTCGGTGCGGGGTGTTGGGAGCGTCGTACTCCTCGAGGTGGAGGAAGTGCGAGTTGCGGTAGCTCTGACGCAAGATCAGCAGGATCGCCAGGGCCATTCCCAATCCGATCCCGGTCAGGAGATCGGTGAAGACGATACCGAGGACGGTCAACAGAAAGGGAGCGAACTGTTGCATCCCGCCTCGGAACATGGCGAGGAAGATCTCGGGTCGAGCCAGCTTGTAGCCGACGACCAGGAGAATGCTAGCCAATACGGCCAGAGGGATCAGATTCAGGACCCCCGGCAGGACGAGCACGAAGAACAGCAGGAGGACCCCGTGCAGGATCGCCGACAGCTTGGTCCGCGCGCCCGATTGGATGTTCGCAGAGCTCCGGACGATGACCTGGGTCACCGGCAGTCCGCCCACGAGACCCGCCACGAAGTTGCCGCAGCCCTGCGCGATGAGTTCGCGATTGGTCGGAGTGACCCGCTTCTCGGGATCGAGCTTGTCCGTGGCCTCGACGCAGAGCAGCGTCTCCAGGCTGGCGACGACGGCCAACGTCACCGCAGTGGTCAACACGGCGGCATCGCCGATCCGGCTCCAGTCGGGGAACGTGAAGAGTCCCGCGAAGCCGGCGAGGCCTTCCGCGACGGGAACGTTGACCAGGTGATCTCTCTGGAGGGCGAGGCTCGGGAAGAACGAAGCGCAGACGAGCTGATAGACGATGCCGAATGCGACCGCGACGAGCGGTCCCTGGACCAACCGGAAGATCCTCGATCGCTTCGCGAGCACCGTGTCCCAGGTGATCAGGATCGCGAGCGACACGATCGAGATGACGATCGCGCTGATCTGGAAGTCTCCGATCATCGCGCTGAACGAGGACAGAGTCGTCTCGCCGTCCGGTTGGACGAACGCGAGATCGCCTTCCGGGTCGGAGTCATGACCCAGCGCGTGCGGGAACTGCTTGAGGACGATGATGACGCCGATACCGGCCAGCATTCCCTTGATCACGGACGAGGGAAAGAAGTGCGCGATGAACCCGCAGCGAGCGAGCCCCATGGCGACTTGGATCAAACCGGCCAGCGCCACCGCGAGGAGAAACGCCTCGAAACCGAGATTGCCGATCGCTGCGAGGACGATCACCGCGAGTCCGGCGGCGGGGCCGGACACGCCGAGCTGAGAGCGGCTGATGGCGCCGACCAGGATCCCGCCGATGATCCCCGAGATCAGACCGGAGAACAGCGGCGCCCCACTCGCCAGGGCGATTCCCAAGCAGAGCGGCACGGCCACGAAGAAGACGACGACGCTGGCGGGCATGTCCTTGCGCGCATGGGCCAAGAGGTTCATCGGCTGGCGATCCCTTTCGCTCGCAGCGCGTCGCTGCGAAGTGCTGTCGAGATGGTGTTGGCTTGGTCTCTGGGAGCGGGGTGACGACTCGCGGTCCGGAGCGATCTCTTCACCCGGCAGCCCGGCGATCCCGTGAAGAATGTCGCCGACGGTTCGGTGCCGAGCGATCGGCTGGCTCGAGGGACGGTCTCGGACGATCTGGTCGTGGTTTCGCCGTCCGTGTCGCCTCCGGCGGATCACTCCCTCCGCTTCGAGGTCCGAGAGCAGTCGAAAGACGGCGCGCTGGGTGAGCCCGACTTCAGCGGCGAGATCCCGCAGGCGGGCGTCCGGGTCACGCGAGAGGAAAACCAGCAGGTGTCCCCTGTTCGACCAAGAAACTCCACTCCACCGAGGAACTCCTCACCACGCGACCCGCTCCTGAGCGCAAGCTCCTCATTCATGAAACGTATAAATGGATTATCGAATCCTGGCAATGAAAACTCTATCTGCAACTCATGATATTGTTGTCATGCATACCATACGAGTCTCCGGGGTAAGGAGTTACGGAGTCTCGAGAACTCCCTCGAATCGAGCTTGCCGGACGTGCTGGCCGTTCGACGGACCGAGAGGACGGGAGGCTGTCTTCGAACGAGAGCCGCCCGCGCACT
>JAGQRC010000424.1 GCA_020425835.1 Planctomycetota bacterium
TCGCTCCGATCGACCCTCATCCTCTCCCTCCTCTCCCTCCTCTTCGACCTCGACCCCGTGCCGCTCTTCGGCGCCCCGCCGTCCTCCGGGATTCCCTCTCCCGATGCGCTGACCGTTCCTCTCGCGACGGGCTTCGCGTGGCCGCTCGACGGCTATCGAGCGAGCCTCGCCGACCGACGGTTCGGAACGATCGTCGAGGATCGAGACTCTCCGTACACGGGTGCGACTCGCCTCGGCGACCTCGTCGGGTCAGCCGGTTCGCCGGTTCGGTGCATCGCTGATGGCGTCGTCGCCTACGCGGACTTCCTACCGAGTTGGAACGACGAGCGGCTCGAGACCCATTGGAACCTCGGCCACCTCGTCATCGTCGAGCATCGGCTTCCGGATGGCGGATTCGTCACTTCGGTCTACGGTCGACTCGGGGATGGCCTCGGTGTGCGCGTCGGGGATCTCGTGCGACGAGGTCAGCAACTCGGGGTCGTCGGCGGTGCGCTCAGCGAGGAGAACGGCGTCCACGCCTCCGGGCTGTTCTTCGGCCTCCATCGCGGGCGCTATCTGCAGGCGGCACCGGGCTGGTGTCGATGGGTCGTCGAGGAGGCGAAGGTGTACGGGCTCCCGTTCGGACCCGGCGGAACCTCCGTGCGTGGCGCGGTCGAGGTCGAGCACTCGGGCGGAACGTGGGCGCGGATCCGCTATCGCGATCGCGACCTGGAGGGACCGCTCTCCCTCTTGGTGGCGCGTGGAGAGCCGGGTCGAGTCCCGGCGCCGACGCCCCTGATCGGTTGGTGCCGATCGCACGGGGATCGTGCGACGCTTCCCGAGTGGATCGATCCGGCTCCGTGGTTGGAGCCTCGCTGCGGGTCGAGCGAGTCCGCGGAGCCGGTCGCGGATGCCTTCGAGTTGCCCTGCGCCGACTACCTCTCCGGACTCCATCGACGCGGCAACTTCGGCGTCTACATCAGTCGTCGCGTCTCGGTGTTCGGCGGAAGCTATCACCTGGCCGAGGACGTCTGGTTGCCGGCCGGCACCGAAGTGCACAGCGTGGCCAACGGCGTGGTGGTCTACTCGGACTTCAGTCCGACGTGGAAGGATGCTGCTGGCCGGAAGCACTGGAACTTCGGGAACGTGATCGTGATCGAGCACGAGCTGGCGAAGCCGGAGAAGGACCTGGATCACGTCTGCTCGGTCTATGTCCACCTCGCGGCGGACCGCCGGGTTCGCGTGGGGGATCGGGTCGGCCGGGGACAGCTCATCGGATTCATCGGAGCCGACCGCAGCGCGGAGAACGGAGACTACCCCGAGCATCTCCACTTCGGCCTCCACCGCGGACCCTACTATCAGATCGCCCCGAGCTGGCAGGACGATCTGATTCGGTCGGCGAAGCGCGTCGGACTGCCCTTCGGCCCCGATCACGCGATCGTCAAGGGAGCGATCGAGATCACTCGCACCAGTCGGACCGAAGTCCTCGTGAAGTTCATCGACCGCGACGCTGAAGGGACGCTCTCCCTCCTCGTCGGGAGCACGTCTCCCGACTACCAGCCGGTCGACATCATGGGGTGGTGCCAGGGCTATGGGCGGAAGGCCGAGGTGGAGGAGTGGCTGCGACCCTCGGTGTGGATCGCCGAGCACGGAACGAAAGGCGCACGGGAAGGGCTCGCCGCCGGCCCGCGCGTCCGACGGAACTCGACGTCAGAGTGAGCGCCGTCGGGTCGGGCCGAGGGCGACCGGCCTCGCGGCGGCTTCGGGCGCTCAATCGGCGGGGTCCGAGAGCGCCTTCTTGAGCCGACGTACCGCACGGAAGTAGCGCGTGCTCGCTGCGGAGTCATCGATCTGGAGAACGAGCGCGGCTTCGCCATTCGAGAGTTCCTCGAAGTGTCGCAGCGCGAGGATCTCCCGGTCGAGCGGGTCGAGACCATCGATCGCGCGTTCGAGTCCCGCTCGGGTCTCGCTCCGCATGACCCGCTGGCTCGGCGACGTCTGTCGACCGAGGAGTTGTGCGGCGATCGAGAAGGAGTCGGTCACCGGCATCGCGCCGCCGTGGATCGACACCTCGAGATCGACATTGCGCTTCTCGGCGCCGAGATGTCGGCGGTGGAGGTCGATCAGGCAGTGCCCGGTATTGAGCCGCAACCACAGGAAGAACGGCATGTCCCCGTGATCCTCGCCGAACTTTTCGAGCTTCTTCGCGATCCGGATGTAGGTCTCCTGCACGACGTCCGAGGCGTCGATCCGTCCGCGCAGGCGCCGGTCCAGTCGCAGCTCCACCATGCGTCGAAGGCGAGCGCGGTACAGATTGAAGAGGGCCGCGAGCGCACTCTGGTCGCCGGAGCGAGCGCGCTCGATCAGGATCTCGTCGTCGTCGGGGTCTTGGGTCAACGTGAGCCTCCTCTTTCCAACGACCGCAGCCGCTCGCGCGCCGTCACCGGTTTTTCCTTGCGCGACGCGAAGCGTCGTCGAGGGCGGTCCGGACGCGCACGATCCCGTTGGCGAGGTACGACGCCAGACGCTTCCCGTCCGGGCTCCAGGAGACGTGGAGTACCGGCGCTCCTTCGTTGAACGTGGTGATCAGCCGTCCCGACTCCGGATCCCACAGCCGGGTCGTTCGATCGCGGGAGCCACTCGCCAGTCGCGCCCCGTCGGGGTGGAACGCGGCGGTCGCGCACATGTTGACGTGTCCCTCGAGCGTGTGGAGAAGGTCTCCGGTCGTAGTGTCCCGGATCTCGATGCTCCGTCGTTCCAACGCCACCGCGATCCAGCGTCCGTCCTTCGAGACGGACATCTCGAAGGTTCGTCCGGGGCACGCCCACTCGCCGAAGCGCTCACCCGTGCGCGCGTCGAAGCCGAGGAGCGTTTCCGAAGTCTTCACGTAGGCGCGTCCGTTCCGAGCGTCGGCGGCAAGGGCGTAGACGTAGGGGATGTGCTCGGCGAGGAGGACGGGAATCGAGCTCGAGTCGGGGACGCGCCACAGCTCGGCGACGTCCTGTCCGAAACGTGAGGCGTCGGTCATCAGGGCGATGACCCCGAGATCGGTCCCCGCCCAGGCGAGGTCGAAGATTCGCTTCCTCGGGCGCGGCGTCGGATCGGACGGCGTCGAGTCGGGGATCGCCACCTCGGATAGTGGGACTCCATCGATCGTCAGGGTTCGGATCGAAGTGCTCGTTCGGCCCCCGAAGATCCGATCGTCGTCGGCGCGTGCGGAGGTCGGTGTCGTCGGGAGTACGACATCGAGTGCTTGGCCCGTCTCGACGTCGAAGACGCGTCGCGACCCCGCGCCGACCGCGAGGCGCTTCGAGTCCATCGCCCACTGCAGATGGCTGCCTTCCTGGCCGAACGCCGAGACCGGAAGGTCGACCAGAGGGGGCGCGGTGGATCGATCCCAGATGCGGAGCGAACCCTCGAAAGAAGTCGTCGCGAAGCGTCGGGCATCCCGCGCCCAGGCGATGAAGCAGTACTCGCGTTGCTGGCCGGCGAAGCGGCGCAGCTCCCTTCCGGTGTTCGGGTCCCAGAGCCGGATCACTCCGCTTCGGCCACCTCCCGCGACGATGGTTCCGTCGGGTGACCACGCGATCACATCCTCCCCGCTATGAGGGGAGCTGGGGTCTGCCTTGGCCATCGTCGGGATCGGATCACCGTCCGCGTCGAGATTCCAGAAGTAGCCGCGGTCGAGTGATCCCACGGCGAACCGCCTCCCGTCCGGACTCCAGACCGGGGACCCGGGCATACTCAGATGGGGTCGGGGCAGTCGCTCGAGGATGGTCCAGCTCTCCGTCGCCCAGAGCGTGACGAAGTCCTTCCGCTCGTCGACCGTGTTCGCCGAGATCATCCCGCCGTCAGGGCTGAAGGAGGCTCGATGATCGGGGACCTCGAACAGGATTCGTGACCGTCCCGCGAGGTCGACGACCAACGCGTTGCGATTGTAGAACTCGACGATCACCCACCGGCCGTTCGGATGCCATGAGACCCGGAGGACCTTGGGCCGAGCGCGATCGGCGCGATAGACCTGCTGCAGCTCGCTCAACTCGCGGGAGTCGACCCGCTCCCACGTGTGGAGACGACGCTGCTCGAGGTGCCCGCCGTTGGTCGCGATCAGCACGGTGCGTTCGTCGGGAGAGACAGCGACGGCGCGAATCGGATCTCCGACGGACCACGAGTGGCGGGTGCTCAACGTCTCGGGATCGACCACGTGCACCATGCCGCCGATCGTTCCCACGAGGATGAAGTCGTCGCCCGGTCCCCACTCCACGATGAGCGGAAGATCGTCACCGAACTCCCGGACGACGATCTCTTCATTGGCGAGCGCGTCGAAGAAGTCCCACTCCCAACCGCGGAAGTCCCACTAGGTCGCGTTCGGGACCCAATCCGCCACCAGGCGCTGGATCTCGGCGGGGCCGGTGGCCGACTC
>JAGQRC010000425.1 GCA_020425835.1 Planctomycetota bacterium
TCGACCACGACACCGTCGAGACCTTCGCGCACTTGGTGGAGTGGATCGAACAGCAACGCTTGGAGTGCGCCACGTTCCACATTCTCACTCCCTATCCCGGGACGCCGCTCTATCGGCGAATGGAGGCGGAGGGCAGGTTGCTCCATCGCGACTGGGACCGATACGACACGGCGCACGCGGTCTTCCGGCCGCGCCTCATGACGGCGGAGCAGCTCGAGGCGGGATACGCGTGGTGCTACCAGCGACTCTTCTCCCACCGCTCGATCCTCCGCCGGCGACCCCGGCAGTTCTCGGCCGTGTTGCCCTATCTCGCGATGTGCTACCTGTACAAGCGTTCCAACCGGCTCTGGCACCAGTTGATCCGTCGACAGTGGACGCGGGGGGCCTGGGCTCCGCTCGTCGAGTGGACTCGTCGTCGGCACGTTCGGTTCCGCCGGCGACTCGAGGAGGCCGACGAGGCGATCGCGAACATCGCCCGGGTGCCGATCCCGCCGAGCGTCTGAGGCGGAGCGCGATGCCGAGAGCACGGTTAGGCCGACCGACATCGCTCCCAGATCGAGATCCCGCAGATCGATGAGACTCGTGGGCGACCGACGGGCAGGTTCAGCGGCGGTGGAGCCACGCGTCGATCTTGGCGACCTGGACTCTTCGTACCGACGCGTCGCCGGCCGGCTCGAAGACGAGGGCCTCCGGGACATCGGCCCGGACTCGCAGCGCGTTCCAAGCCGGCTCGCGCACGAGCTCATCGGTGTCATCGAGCGCGCTCAGCAGACGATCGATCGCGAGTGGGCGATCGTCGTCGGCGATCCCACAGACCAGGAGGAAGCGGATCTCGGCGTTGCGCTCGTGCTCGAGGCGACGCCAGAGCGCGTCGTATCCCGCAGGCGAGCGCAGGTCGATCAAGAGACTCGCCGCCGCGGACCTCGCCACGTCGTCGCCCGTCTCGAGGATGTGGATCGCGTGGGGGACGGCGTCGCTGCCATAGTTGATCAGTCCGGAGAGGACGAGATCGGAAGCGGCCTCGTTCGTCGTTCCGACGTGTTCGAGCAGAGTGGGAATCCCCCGAGGATCCTGCACCGTCGAGAGGAGATAGGCGCAGAGGACCTTCGTCCGATCCTCGGCGACGGGGTCGTCGAGCGTAGCCGCGAGGATTTCCGCCGTTCCAGCGGGTGCGCGGTCGAGCGCTTCGCGCACCTTGGCGCTGGCCCAGCGTTGCTCGTCTTCGTCGTAGCTTCCGAGTCGCGGAACGATCGTCGACTCGCGGATCTCGCGCAAGAGAGCGTCGTCCTCCCGAGCCTTCGATCCCGCGCACCCCACGAAGATCCCGGTGACCACGAGGGTTGTCACCCACAGCGCGATGACTCGGCGGGGCGCCCGGGCGACGCGCCGCCGAACTCCTCGAACGACGGTCACAGTCCCTGGACCGGTCGGTCGTCGCTGCGGTTGAGATCCGACCAGCGCTGATCGAGCGCCTCCAGCCGATCGGCCAGGTCGCGCAGGCTGACGTTGCGGTCTCGGAAGTGCTCCAGGTCCTGTTCGAGCATCCCGAACTTGGGGGGCAGCGCCGCGTACTGTCCATCGAGCTTGGAGGAGAGGTAGGTCGCGATCCCGACGAACCCGACACCATCCTTGGAGAGCACCTCGAAGATCTTCGGATAGGGGAGGTCTTCGAGGGGGCCGGCATTCGGGTAGAGCGAGTAGTAGTACTTGATGATCTCCGACTTGAACTGGCCGTGATCCTCCGGCGTTCGTCCGGCGAAGACGAGGAAGTCGCCGAACTCGCGGAGGTCGCGCTCCTTCAGCTCGCTGAGCAGATCGATGGTCTGACGACGCAGCTCGACACCGCCGTCGCGCATGATCACCTCGCCGCCCTTCTCGTAGAAGGGCTTGAGCTTCTCGTAGCTCAGGCTGACGTGGTAGGGCGAGTTCGGCAGGATGATCTCGCGGCGCGGCTCGATCAGCTCGTCATAGGTCAGGTCCGGATTGAGGTTCTTGATGTTCTCGATCACGATCGCCGCCGCCTGGAAGAAGATCTTGCGCTCCTCCTCCGTCCAGTAGCGGACCGACTTCTCCGGGAAGCTCCTCTTGTACAGGCTGAGCTTCATCGCCTCATCCGGGATGTACTCGTCGAAGATGCGCAACTTCTTCACGAGCTCTCGTCGCTTGACGATGCTCAGGAGCGTCAGGTCGAGGACCTCCTCGGCGGTGTAGCCCTGGACCGGACTGCGCGAGATCGGGTCGAGGCCGACGAGGTCACGGCCCTTCAGGACGTAACGGTCGTTGAACAGCACGCTGTTGAACGTGTCGAAGTGGAGGCTCTCCTTCGGGGTGGCCACCGGGTCGACGCCGGTCTCATTGATGATGTGCGGCGTCAGCACCATGATGATCTCGGTGCGTTCGCGCTGTGAGTTCTTGCGACCGAAGAGCTCACCGATCAACGGGAAGTCGCCGATGAAGGGGAGCTTCGTGCTGCTCTGGACGTCGGACTCGCGGATCAGTCCACCGAGGATCAGCGGTCGATGGTTGCGGATCCGGGCTTGGCCCCGGAACTTCCGCACGGCGACGGTCGGCACTCCGAGGAGGTCCTCCGCGAAGACGCGATCCCGACCGATCAGGTTGTTGATCTGAATGTCGACCAGCATCGAGACCTCGTTCGCCACGGGACCGCTGATCCGCGGACGCACGTTGACGGTGATCCCGACGTACTGCTTCGCGACGTTGTTGACCTGCTCGACAAAGTTTCCGCCGGTGACGTCGCGCTGGACCGAGGTGGATTGGAAGGTCGGCACCTCTTCGCCGATGTGCAGGACGTTCTGCCGGTCGTCGAGGGTGTACAGCTTGGGTCGCGCCTTGATCACCGCCTCACCGTTGCGGATCAGCGCGTGGAGGCCGGCGAGGAACCGCCCGGACTGCGTCGGCTGCTGATCGTCGAACAGGAACGCGAGTCCCGCCTGCTCGATCGGCGCGAACGCATCGGACGGCTGCGGGATCGCATCTCCGGGGGCGGGCGTGGCGAACGAAACCGTGTTGTGCCGCTGCGCTCCGGAGACCAGGTCGACACCGAGATCCTTCAGCGAGTTCGCGTTCAGCTCGATGATCTGGCACTCGATCATCACCTGCTTGGCCGGCTTGTCGAGATCCTGGACGTAGGCGGTCACCGCCTCGATGTCCTGCGGCGTCCCGACGACCAGGATCCGGTTGCGCTCCTCGGTGGACGGGGAGTCCGGGAAGTCGAGGGAGAAGGAGTCCTGCGCTCCGGTCCCCATGTTCACCGGGGGGATCTCGATCGGGTCGACGTGCGGCACCTCGATCACGTACGGAATGTCCGGGATGCTCGCCGAGACGAGGTTGTCGCCCTTCGCCGCGTCGTACTGGGCGTAGACCCAACGCTTGTAGGTGTGCGTGATGGTCTGGTTGCCCTGCTTGGTCTGGTCGGTCTGGGTCTCTTCCGTGCGGTGCCAGACCTGGCAGATGCCGGCCGCCGCCAACGACTCGAGGATGAGCTGTACGCTGGCGTAGTTGATCCGCAGCGGCTCCATGTGGATGCGTTCGCGGATCTCGAGCGCCGCGTAGCTCCGGATCGTCCGGATGATGGACTCGGTCGTCGTCGGGTCGAGCTCGACCACGAGCGACTTCGGCTTCCCCGGAAGGGCGCGCACCCGTCCCTCCTCGATGTGACCCGTCAGGCTCGGGGTGTCGCGGAGGAACTGGATCACATCGGCGGCTGCCACGTGGTGGAGCTCGACGAAGGTCAGTTGGACTTCCTCGGCCCGACCCGGGGTGCACACCGCAATGGTGCACACCGAGACCGTGCACACGGAGAGGAGGGCGAGGCGGAGCCACTCCCGGAGCTTGGGTCGGCGGGTGAAGGTGGTGATCGTCGTCATCGAGCCGTCACTTCGCTTCGGAGGGTATGGGGAACAATGATCCAGGGAGCCCAAGCGTACGGCTCGGTCTCGTTCGCGCTGGCCTTCACCGATGCATATCGGTCGAGCTTCGCCGCTCGGAGAGCCGCGGGAGGGGGAAGGCCTCGATCGAGGTGGTGATACAGACATCTCATGAGTTCCGCGGTGGCTCCATCCTCGACCGGGCGCGTCGACACGACTGACCAGTGGGCGCCGGCCTCCGCCAGCGCGCGAGGAAAGCCCGCCTGCCCGTCGCCGATGCCGGTTTCGCATCCCGCGAGGACCACCAGATCGACCTCGGAGAGGTCGAGCTTCCGGAAGTGTGCCGCGGTGTAGTGGCCCGAGGTGCCGGAGCCCGCGAGGAACAGCGAGGAGCTCCACGGCTCGAGCGCGACGTGCTCGCCGTGGCTGGCGATGTGGATGACTCGCGCGGCGGGCCCGTACGTTTCGAGCGCTTCGGCCGTTGCTCGGTCGCCCACGAGGACCCGGGACT
>JAGQRC010000426.1 GCA_020425835.1 Planctomycetota bacterium
TGCGGACGGTGCGCATTCCGAACTACGTCGCGCAGGGGCTTCGGAAGATCCGAAAGGTCGGGCAGGAGTTCATCCTCGAGAACGGCGAAGGGCCGGGAGCGACGGACCTCCAGGAGGAGCTGGGGATCGACGCGGGCCATCTCGATCGCCTGATGAAGGGCGCGAAGAGCACGGTGTCCCTCGATCAGTCGCTCTCGGACGGGGATCTCCGACTCGGTGAAGTGCTGGTCGATCTCCGGACGACGTCGCCCCATCGTCAGGTCGAGGAGACGAGTCGCGACGAGCTCCTTCGCCAGGTCCTCGGGACATTGACCCGGCGCGAACGACTCGTCCTGGAGTTGAGATACGGTCTGACGGAATCCCAGTCCTACACGCTCGAGGAGGTCTCGCAGGTGCTCGGCATCTCCCGTGAGCGCGTGCGGCAGATCGAGGGTAACGCGATCAAACGCCTGCAGAGTCCGATTCGCGCCAATCGGCTCCGAGGTCTCCTCGACTGACGTCGCCCCGAGACGATCGAGAACGAAGAGTAGCCGTGAACCCGATCGGGTTCGCGGCTCTTTTCCTTGGTGGTGGTCGGGCCGTCTGGCTGCTTCGCAGCCGCGGACTCATGAGGTGGGTCGACCCGCACCGGGTCGGTCGGATCAGAACAGAGTTCCTTGCTCCTCGGTCGTCGACTCGCCGTATCGCTCGAGGTACGGGTCGAGTCGGAGCTTCCTCGCGGTGTTCTCCGAGGTCATGTAGCGGATCTTGCCGAAGATGGGGCGCTCGGGACCCCACGGACGATCGTAGCGACCGAGCACCCACCCGATGCCGCTGTAGGAGTTTGGATTGCGCCCGTCCAACGCGTACCGGTTGTTCAAGTCCACCATGACGTCGAACGCCTCGCGCGGCGATCCGGACCACTGCAGGATCTTCTTGCCCCAGAGCATCCGAAGATAGTTGTGGATCGTCCCCTCGCGCCGCAGCTGGTTCTGTGCGGCGTTCCAGATCGGATCGTGGGTCGCCGATCGTTCCATCTCCTCGGGACTGTAGCGGGGGACCCGGGGGTCGTCACCATGCTGGGAGAGCGTCTCTCGGGCCCACTCGGGAAGACCGTCGTATCGGGCGTAGTCATCGGTGTGGGCGCACGTGACGTAGCCGAGCTCGCGCCAAGTCACGATCTGATCGAGGAAGGCCTCCGCTGGCCCGGAGAGCCCCCACCACCCGCTCCGCTTGCCGGAGGTCGCCGGACCGAGACGATCCGGCGTCCATCCCTCGGATTCGAGAATCGCGCCGACCACTTCGTGCGCGCTGATGTGACCGAAGTGTAGATACGGGGAGAGCCCACTCGTCGCCTGCGCCTCGGGTTGGTTCCGGTGCTCGTCGTACCCGGAGAGTTTGGCGATCATCGCGCGACAGACTCCGTCCGCGGCGGTCGAGCCCCCCGGGGTCCCGACGACCGGCGTCTCGGTCTCGAGCTCGAAGCGAGACAGGTCGACCGCATCGAGGTTTGCCACGGGCCATCGCTTCACGACGGCTTCGGGGAGCGCAGCTCGTCGTGGTCGCCCGACATCTTGGAGTGGCTCCGTCAGCGGGAACTCGTCGAGCTGATCGGGGAGCAGCCGCTGTAGGGTCCGGCGAAACGCGAAGGCGGTCGGGAATGCTCGGTCCACCGATCGGATCGGGAGGAGCCCGTTGGAGTCGACGACTTCGAAGCGGACCGACGAACGACGACTGGCCGCGTCGACCATCCGTGGCAGGAAGAAGCAGGGAAACTCGTCGGTGACGACGACGGAGGCGCGACTCGACAGCGCCTCGAGCAGGCGGTGACCGTCTCCGGCACGGAGTGCGAGATAGGGGTAGTAGAGGACGCCATGTTTCTCGGCGGTCCGCCGGTTGTCGACCATCCCGTCGATGACGAAGCGGTGGAGGCGAGGGCTCGACCAGCGATAACCGACACGCAGCGCCTCGAGCACGACGAGCGGCTTCCCGAGTTCTCGAGCCCATCCGGCGGCGCGCTGGAGCGCGAAGTTCGATCGGAATCGACGGTTGGCGATCATCCAGTAGAGGACGAAGTCCCCGGGCGCGGGAGGGAGGTCCCGGGCGACACGGACCCGGGAAGTGGGGACCGACTCGATGAGGCGCGACATCGCTATGCTCCAATCGTTCAAAACGTGCTACCCTATCCGGCCATTGCTGGCGAGGGGAAATCGCGGATCCCACCGGGACGCCACGCGAGCGGGAGCGAGGGAACGGGGAAGTGGGTGCGATCATGCCTTCGACGAGCCGTGACTCTGACGCCAGGCCCTCCAGCCTGTCGCCGCGAGAGTTCGCGTCCGCACTCGGGGTCAGCGAGTCCTCGGTGAAGCGTTGGGTCGATAGTGGACGGATCCGGGCGGCGAAGACGGCGGGCGGGCACCGCCGAATCCCGCTTCCGGAAGCGGTGCGGTACATCCGTGACCAGCGACTGGAGGTCGTTCGTCCCGAGGTGCTGGGTCTCCGGGAGATCGATCCGACGCGCGGCGCGGCGTCCGACGAACTCGTGCGCGCGCGGCTCGAGGAAGCGCTGACCGAGGGGCGCGCCGCAGAGGTCAAGGGGCTGCTGGTCTCGATGGTCCTGGCGGGGAGGAGCATCCCGTCGATCATCGATGGACCACTGTCCGAAGCGCTGAGAGCGATCGGGGCGCTGTACCTGCACGAGGGGGCGGCCGGTATTCGCGTCGAGCATCGAGCGTCGGAGATCGCCCAACAGTCGCTCCGCGAGTTGGCCACGTTGATCCCGGTCGACGAGTCTGGACCGGTGGCGATCGGGGCGGCGGTCGGTGGCGATGTCCATCTCCTCCCCACACTCTCCGCTTCGATCGTTCTGGCCGACGAGGGCTTTCGCGCGGTATCGCTCGGAGCAGACCTGCCGTTCGAGTCCCTCCGACTGGCGATCGAGCACCACGCTCCGAAAGTGGTCTGGTCCAGTGTGAGCCACGTGGAAGATCGCGGTCGACTCGAGGATGAGTTCGGCGCCCTCGTCCGTTGGCTCGAGCCCCAATCCCGATACCTGGTCGTCGGCGGTTGTGCGTCGGGCGAGCTGACGCTCCCGACCGGACGCGGCGTGTTTCGTGCGCATTGTCTCGGAGACCTCGCGACGTTCGCGCGGGCACTGACCGACCGCGGTGATGCCGGTGAGGTCGCAATCCCGAGGTAGGGAGCGAGTGGCCGGGTCGTCGTCTCTCGCCTCCGCCGCTACGAGTCTCGCTCCAACCGTGCGGGGCAGCGCTCCGAACAGCGACCGGTCCAACTCAGACGATTCCTCGCGAATGCAGAGTAGGCGCGATCGAGCAGCCAACGCAAGCCGGGGAAGCGCGTGACCGCAACCAGGCCGTTCCATCCGATTGCCGAGTACAGTCGGCGGAAGACCTCGACGCCCTCGATCCACGTGCCGTCCGGCAAGCGACCGTGGATCCGACTCATCAGCGTCTGTCGATCGAACTCGAGCCCCGAGTCGTCGAACGACGCGTCGTCGATGTCGGTGAAGACGATCCGACCGTGACGGTCGCGTCGGCGCAGGAAGTCGATCTCCCGACGGCAGAGCGGGCAGCCGCCGTCGTAGAACACTTCGACTCCCGGGTCCGCGTGGATCTGGATCATGGATTCGACCTCGCTTCCGGACGCCAGAGGACCTCAACGGCGTTCCCCGCAGGGCCGTCGAGGTAGACCGACCGCGTCCCGTCGCGGTGCGGCGAGAGCGGGCCGAAGCGTGCGGCGTCCGATCGTAGCACCGCGAGGTGGGTCGGGTGCTGATCGGGGATCACGAGAGCCACGTGGACGTTCTGGAACCTCAGCAGCGCCCACGTCTCGTCTTGGAAATCGACCTCGCACGCGAATCGATCCCGGTACCAGTGGACCGCCGAGGCGATGTCTGAAACCTGCACGGCGAAATGATCTATGACGTCGAGCCGGCCGTCGATCTCGCTCATGTCCCCCTCCGTCCCTCGAAATCGTTCGAAAGGTCCACGCCCCTGGATTCGGCCGAGTGGGCGCGATCGGACGCTTTTCCCCGTTTCTGAAACCGTTGAGTGCACTCCAGCGTACTCGATTCGGAAGAGTCGAGCCGCAGCGTTCTGCGGTAGTCGAGCTCAAAGCATTCTGAGAATGATCTTTAGGGGAAGTTTCGCTGTGGGTGTTGTGAACGTTTTACGGGAGGCCGGGACCCGGTGGTGGCGCGGGAGCACGCCGGTCGACGGCGATGGTTTCGACGACGACCGCATCGAATGGGCGCGGCTGGTCCCGTTCGTCGCGCTCCATTTGACACCCTTCGCGGTCCTCGGGGTCGGCGTGAGCCCCGCCGCGGTCGCGCTGGCCATCGCGTCCTACGCGATTCGCATGTTCGCGATCACCGGCT
>JAGQRC010000042.1 GCA_020425835.1 Planctomycetota bacterium
GATCACCGTCATCGCCGTCTCCGGCCTCTTCGAGATCGAGCCCAAGAAGAAGAGCTGTAAGCGAACCCTCGAGTGGGAGAACGGTCGGACGGGGTTCTTCCGCGCATCACCGACCGACAAGGGTGCGGTCTGGGCGATGCACGGGGAGAAGCCGGCGTTCGTCGTCGTGGACGACGGCAAGAAGCCCCGGTTGCGGCGATTCGACTACGAGCACCGCTATCGGGGCGTGCTGGTCGCGGATCGGACCGGGAACTCCATCTACTTCTTCGTTCCGGGCAGCCAGGAGAGCGGGCGCCTGGTCCACTTCGATCTCGACGCGAGCGGTTCGAGCGGCGATGAAGGTTGGGAGCGCTTCACGTCGGACTACGAGAACCGGAGCCACCTGCTGTGGATGAGCGACGGTCGGGTGTGCAACCCGGCACAGGCCTACGATCCCCGGACGGGAGCCGTCGAGGAGCTGCGGAAGATCAACGGCATCGTCCGGGAATCCGCTGGCTTGCACTACGTGGTCGAACGGAGGATGGGCAAGGCGGCCGAGTACCTCTGGTTCGACGCGGAGAAGAACCAATATCGCCCGGTCGTCTCGGTCGTGCTCGAAGGCCGCCCCTTCGAGCGGCCCACGGTATCTCCCGTCATGGGTGGTCGCTTCGTCGTGATCCAAACACTGGCGGACCCGCGTCGCACCAGCTTCCAGGAGTGGAAGACGGAGCTCTTCGACGTCGCCAAGGGGACGGTCGTCCGCGAGTGGGTGACCAACTCGTCCGTCGTCGCGCCGGACGGCACCTCGTACCGGATCGAGGACCTGACGACCGGGGGGCAGGCCGTCGTGGCCGAGTCCGCCGACGGCACCCTGCTCTGGCGTGACGATAAGCACGGTGCGGCGCAGGCGTTGTCGCCCGACGGCCGCAGGCTTGCGAGCTCGACTCGCCTCTGCGACGCAAAGTCCGGGCGCACGATCCAAGAGTGGAGCTACCCGAAAGAGATCCTGCCGGCACAGGCGCGGTTCAACGACGGTGGACAGCTGCTGATCATCGAGGTCCGTCACACCCAACGGAACACGAAGCACATCGAGATCCGCGATGGCGACACCGGTGACCTCCGTGCGCGTGCCCAGCTTCCGTCGGAGATCGTCAGGCTGGTCAGCCTTTCTCCGGACGGCACCTACCTCGTTGCCGAGACCTCCGAAGAGGGTATCGACGGAAACCCGCTGCGGCTCTTCCGGCGTCAGTGAGCCTCCGACGGCCCGGGCTCAAGGGTTCGCAAACGAACAGGGCGGCACCGCGCAACCGAGCTGCGCCGCGTCGGGGTCCGGTCCGCAGTCCGGGTAGGGCGAGGTCGGGGCGGGGCCCGAGTCGAACAGGTAGCTCAAGGTGGCGATCGCGTCCGCGATGTCGACCGCGTGGTCCGCGTTGGTGTCCAACGCCGCGACGCATGCGGTCGGGTCGCTGCTGAACAGGTACTGCAACGTGGAGATCGCATCCGCGACGTCGAGGGCGAGGTCGCCGTTGGAGTCGCCGCGGATGAACCGGAGCTGACACGGGTCCGGGTTGCCGTCGAGATCGACGTCCTCGACCCAACCGAACGCGATCGCGCACTCGTCGAGCACGCCGTCGCCATCACAGTCGGCGCCGTCGAGCTGGCACTCGTCGAGAATGCCGTCGGCATTGCAGTCGCGCGCGAGGCCCTGGCACTCGTCCGGAATCCCGTCGACGTTGCAGTCCGCGGCGAGCCCCGCCTCGATCTCCGCTGCGTCATCCGTGCCGTTGCCGTTGCAGTCCGAGAACGTGAGGGTTTCGTTCACGACGACGATCGAACGTTGGGAATCGTGGAGCACGAGGTCCGAGACCCCGTCGCCGTCGATGTCTCCCGAGGTCATGTGGGTCGTCGCCGGCGCGAAGCCCACCGCGGAAGCGGGGTCGAGTTGGAAGTCTCCGGTGCCATCACCGCGGAGGACTCGAATTCGACTGCCCTGCGTGAGCGCGATATCCAGGTCACCGTCCCCATCGAGATCCGTGATCGCCACGGGACCGACGGCGACGCCGGAGAGCGAGAGCTCATCGATCCCGAACTCCGTGCCGTTGCCGAGGGCGACGGTCACGGCTTGGTCGCCCGCGACGACCAGGTCCAGGACTCCGTTCCCGTCGAGATCGGCGCACTCGAGGAAGTCGGCGGCGTGGGGCACCGCGATGGTCGACGTCTCGGTGAAGGTCGCGTCGCCGGCCCCGAGCCAGATCGACACCGTATTCTCGGCCGAGAAGGCGAGCGCGAGATCGAGATGGCCGTCGCCATCGAAGTCGCGAGCGCGAACCCGGTGGGGGACGCGAGGGTCGGGGATCTCCACCGAGCCGAGCGCTCCGCCGGCCCCATCGCCGCGGACGATGTCCACGCCGGGCAAGGCCGCGGCCGCGAGGAACGAGCTCACGCCGATGATGTCGAGCGCGCCATCTTCATCGATGTCCGCGAGCGCGATGTCGCTCGCCCGACCTCCGGCGATCGGCGGCTGGGCGATGAACGATCCGGCCCCGTCGCCGATCAGGACATCGATCCCCTCGAGCGTGCCGATATGGTCGGAGAAGACGAGATCGACGATGCCGTCGGCGTCGAGGTCGCCGGCCGCGAGGGCGCGGATCTGATTGCTGCCGCGTCCGAACGTCTGGTAGGGCGAGAACGTCCCTCCTGGCTCACCCCACGCGACGCGCACGCCGGAGTGTCCGGCGGCGATGTCGAGGAGCCCATCACCGTCGAGGTCGACCACGATCAAGCTCGGAGCGAAGCCGTCGAACGCCACGGTGGTGGGGGAGCGAACGTCCCCGGACGCGACACCGTCGAAGACGACCAGTCCATCCGATGTCGCCGCGAGGACTTCCAGGATCCCGTCCTGGTCCAGGTCGATCGCATCGATCGCCGCCGCGACCGGACCGGAGTCGAGACTTCGCTCGCGGGCGAAGTTGCCCGTTCCGTCGCCGAGCCACAGCTCCAACTCGTCCGCGCTGATCCACAGGTCGAGATCCCCGTCGAGATCGAAGTCGACGGCTCGGCTCGCGCGCGGTAGCCCGTCGATGCCGGCGAGCTCGCTCACTGCGAAGGTTCCGTCGCCTTCGCCCAGCGCGATGATCGACGTCGTGCCCTCGCCCAGGAAGAGATCGAGGTAGGGGTCCGCATCGAAGTGGCCCACCGCAACCGTGTCGACGAATGCCGGGATCGGGACGGTCGCCCCGAGCCCGTCGAGTCCGGTCGGCGAGCCGAGGAGCACGCGAGCTTCGTTCTGTCCGACGATGATCACGTCGATCCACCCGTCGGCATCGACATCGCCGCGGGCGAGCTGGCGTCCGCCGACGCCGCTCGAGAGCGTCGAGGACTCGGCGAAGGCACCCGAACCGTCGCCGGTCCAGAGGCTCACGGTTCCATCCTGGTGGAGTGTGACGAGATCGAGGATCCCGTCGGTATCGAAGTCGAGCGCGACGAGATCACGCGCGTCGGCGGACACCGCGAAGGGGGAGAGCGCCGTGAACCTCCCATGGCCATCGCCGAGGAAGAGGCCGACGACGTCGGTCTGTCGGGAGAGTGCGGCGACGTCATCGTCGCCATCCGCATCGAAATCGTCCACGACGAGCGCCACCGGTCCCGCCGAGAAGGCGTGCTCGTCCGACGGGAGGAACCCACGAAGGCCGTCTCCGACCATGAACGAGAGGCGTCCCGCGGTGCTGTCGGCGAGGACGAGATCGAGGACCCCGTCTCCATTGGACTCGATCGGCGCGAACCCGCTGATCGCGTCGCCGGTCTCCAGCCGAGCCGCGCGGAAACGAAGGGGACGTTCCGCTTGGGCGACGGCCGGTGTCACGATCAGGGAAAGAGTTACGGTCAGGGACAGAGTGGCGATCAGGGGCAGAGTGGCGAGAACCAGGAATCGGCGGGACATCGTCGACACCTCCGTTGGGGTTCAGGGATCCTGACCCTAACCGCCGGACCAACGGTCCCGAAGCACTTGTAGCGAGATCGGTCGGGATTGCGTCCCCGACACTCGCTTGACGGTGGCCGGGAGACGCCCGAGACTCGTCTCGCACCCATCACCTCATGCGCATGGAGCTCCGGAGTTCGTCATCCGCATTCCCTGTGTTCGCTGCCTCAAGCCGAAGTCGACCTGCTACTGCTCCGAGGTGCAGCCGTTCCACCACCCGGTGCGCTTCGTGATCCTGCAGCACTTGCGTGAAGCGCGGAACTCGCTCGGGACCGGGCGCATGACACACCTGTCCCTGACCCACTCGGAACTCTGGCGGGGTTGCCACTTCGAGGAAGATCCGCGCCTTCGTGCCCTCGTGGACGACGTCGATGCGCGGCCGGTCGTCCTCTACCCGGGGGACCGCGCGGCCTGCGTCTCTCCGGAGCGTCGGGGCGAGCTTCGCGCCCGTTTCGATCGGCCGCCCACCGTCTTGGTTCTCGATGGGACCTGGCCGCAGGCGAAGAAGATGCTCCGTGAGTCACCGACGCTGCAGCGACTGCCGTGGATCGCCTTCCCACCGGACCGTCGCTCGGAGTACCGGATCCGCCTGCAGCCGGATCCCCTCTGCCTCTCGACGATCGAAGCCGTCTTCGCGCTGATCCAGGCGTTCGAACGATGCGGACTCTACGCGGCCGATCCCATCGGCGCGCAGTCGCGTCTCCTCGACCTCTTCCGTGGGTTGAACGAGACCCAGCTCCGTTACATGAACGACCTGGACCGATCGGGCGATCGTCATCGCTCTCGCGTCCCCGCGAGACCGGCGAAGCGTTGGGAGCACCGTCGACTCCTCTTCGGCGGGGAGCTCGGTCGGAGCTGATGAGTCCATTCCCGGGTTCGTTGGCGGAGCGCGCGACCGAACTCGGCAGCCTGCTCGTCGCTCGATCGTGGTGTCCGCAACCGAGCCCGGAGGAAGGCGAGGAGACCCATGGCACGAACCCCCGTCGCTCACCGCGCGATCCATCTCACCGCGTGGACCGTGTTCTGCATTCTGGCCTGTGGCTCGGCGCTCCTCGGACAGACCATCGCCACCGTGACTCCCAACTCCGCACCGAACAGTGGACGGGTTCGAGTCACGGGGGCGGGCTTCGGCGCCGCGGGCGAACTCCTCTTCGACGGTCAACCCGGCGTCGTGTCGCGGTGGAGCGCCACCGAGATCGTCGGGTTCGTCCCCGAGTCGGTCGCGCTCGGTCCGGTGAGTGTGGTCGTGCAGACTGCCAGCGGGACTTCGGCGCCGATGACGATCACCGTCGAGCCGCGGATCCCGAACGGACGAGTGAAGTGGCGTTTCCTCCTCGACTCCTGGGCGATCTCGGGACAGCCTCCCGGCATCGGCCCGGACGGGTCGATCTACTTCGACGAGGGCTTCGGCGATCTGTACGCCCTCGATCCCAATGGGGGTCTGAAGTGGATCTACGACAGCACCGAGGTCGCGACGGGTGGGCCGGACGGAGGAGGCCGAGAGGGTCCGATCCCCGTCGCCGCCGACGGCACGGTGATCCTCGGCGCGACCTTGCTCGGCGGGATCGCGCGAATCCATGCGGTGAACCCGGATGGCAGCCGGAGGTGGGTCTTCGAGACGGGCAGCACGCAGGGGGTCATCGTCGGACCGGGTATCGGGCCCGACGGCAACATCTATGCGGCCGTCGACAATGCGTTCACCGGTTCGATCGGTGTGTTCTCACTCGACCCCTTGGGGAATCTCCGCTGGTCGGACCCCGGGGCTCCGGCGGTGGGGGAGTATGGCCAGGCGTACGGTCACCGCATCGCATTCGGAGCGGATCGCTTCCACTTCGCGGCGAAGCCCGGTGGAGGCGGGGGGGCGCCGACCCTCTGGACCTTCTCGTTCGGGGGCGACCAGGAGTGGGTCTCCACTTCCGGCTACGACTCGGACCCGGCGACTGATGCGCTGAATCGGGTGATCGTCGCGAGCTCCTTCTACGGAGTGACCGCGTACGAGCCCGATGGCGACGTCGCCTGGCAGACCGCTCCTCCCGAGAGCGGTTCGAGCATCATCGCCCCGGTGCTCTCCCCCAGCGGAGACATTTTCGTCGGGCATGGGTTCGACGGGATCTGGTCGCTCGACAGTAACGGCGTGACGCGTTTCTACGAGGACGGCGCGTCCTTCGGCATTCCCGCGAACTTCGGCGTCACACCCAGCGGCGCGTACTTGCTGGAAGGGGGACGTCAGACGTTCGGTGTTCCCGGCTGGGTCCGAGCGTATTCGACCGTCGATGGAGCTCTCGAGTGGCAGGTCGATCTTCCCGACGTCGGAGGCGACTTCGTCACCAACTCTCGACCCGCGTTCAGTCCCGACGGGAGCACCGCGTACGTCTGCGTGATCGTTCTCGGGAGCTCGAGCGACAGCTACCTCTATGCGATCGACGTGACCGGTGGCGCCGTCGGACTGTTCGAGCGCGGCGACTGCAATACCGATGGGCTGTTCGACATCTCGGACGCCGTTCGCGCGCTCGGGGCGCTCTTCGTTCCGGGCTCGGACCCGCTCGGTTGTCGAGATGCGTGCGACACGAACGACGACGGCCTGTTCGACATCTCCGATGCGGTGTTCGCGCTCAACGCGCTGTTCGTCGGAGGGGCGGCCACGCTGCCCGCTCCGGTCGGAATCTGCGGTGTCGATGGAACACTCGACGGACTCGACTGCGAGGCGGACCCGGCGTGCCCGTAGCGCGGCGCTGCAACGTGAGCCGGGAGCGTTCCGCCACGCCGTCGATGCGTCACCACGCGGCGAGCCATTCGTTCATGATCATCAGCACGATGACGAAGCTCGCCAGCGTGGCCACGAAGGCCGGCGCGACCACGGGCGGTAACGGCCTCTCGAAGTCCGGCGTCGCTCCCGACGCCTCGAGTCGATCGTAGAGGCTGGGATGCGTGCCGCCCTTCATCACCGCCGGGATCAGGTAGGCTCGATGGAGTTTGAGCAGCGCTCGGGCGTAGTCCCCGGAACTCCCCTCCGCCGCGACGGCGGCAGCGTCCGCTTCGACTTCCTTGCGAATGCGGACGCGCAGGAGCCACCTCTGAGCGACGGCGAACGCCACGGCCGAGACGAGGCACGAGGCGGCGATGCGATCGGCCGGCACCCATACGACGGTGATGGCGGTGATGACCAGGACCAGTCTCGGGAGCGCGCGGAGTAGCGCGACCGTCTTCCGCTCCCGCAAGTGGGACAGCTCGTGGAACAGGACTGCCTCGAGTTCACCGGAGTCGAGCACCTGCAGCGCTCCAGTCGTGAACAGGACGGTCTGCTCGAGCGGCAGAACGGCGGCGTTCGGCATGACCGTCCTCACCGTCACTCCTCGAGCGTTCGGTGCGTGCTGTCGAAGCCGCTCCTGAAGGAAGTCGGGGAGCGGCTCGACCAGCCCCGTCAGTTGGAGGGCACGGGTGAACGCGAGGAGGCAGACCAACAAGGACGCCGTCGCCACCGCCGAAGCGATGAGCCGCGTCGGCCAGTCGAGTCCGTAGGTGAGGAGGGGCGCGAAGCACCCGAAGCGGAGCAGCGCCGTCAGCAAGAGGCCGCGCACCGTCTCGAGACGCACCGTCGGCTCAGGACAGTCCTGGACGCGACGCATGCTCCACCCGAGGAGACCCGCCGAGACCAGGAAAGCGCCAACGACAGCGAGCAGGAGAATCAGCCGGTCGGTGAGACGATGCGTCACCGAAGTCAGGAGCACGGCGACGAGGAACCCGACGGGTTGGAGGACCAGTAGCGTTCGAACCGTCGTCGCGACTCGTGCGTTGCGTGTCCAGTGACGATGTCGGCGGAAACCACCGATCCAGAGGATGAGGTATCCGGGAACGAGCGTCAGCGCGGTCGCGATCGCGAACAGGGCCAGCGGTAGCCACCACTCGATGGCCGATGGGTCGTTCAACGCAGGACCTTGGCCATCCGCACGCACTCGAGATCACTTCCGTCCCGGAGGCGATGCTGAACCGTCGCAGTCGCCTCGAATCCTCGATCGATGTAGAACGCGGCCGCGTTCAAGGAAGCGTCCAGCTGGAGGGTGTGCACGTCGGAGGCTCGGGCATCCGCCTCCAGCGTGGCCAGCAGTGCGCTCCCCACCCCGCGGCGACCGAAATCGGGATCGACGTACACCGCCTTCACGATGCCGGCGGTCAAATCGACATCCCCGAAACCCACGATCGTGCCGTCGATCTCGGCGACGTAGAGATGGCCCGCCTCGATCCGCGCCCGCCACGCGGCCGCGCTCCGCGGATGCGCCCAGACGACGATCCGTTCCGCGGAGTAGTGGGTGCCGGCCGAGCCGAGGATGGACTCGACGTGCACGTCACCGAGCGCTGGGATGTCGTCGACCGTCGCGTGCCGGATCCTCATCACCCGCCCATGCCAACTTCGACCGTGCCTCTCCCGAGCCTCACCCGTCCTTGTTCTTCTCGTCCCACGCCATCGGCTCCCACAGCTCGACCTTGTTGCCGTCGGGATCGGAGATCCACGCGAACTTCCCGTTCTCGTGGGATTCCGGGCCTTGGAGCACCTCGACGCCCGCCTCGCGGAGGTTCGAGAGAAGCTCGGTGAGGTCATCGACTCGGTAGTTGATCATGAAGGATGCGTGGCTGGGTGCGAACCACTCGGTGTCCTTCTGCGCGACGTGCCACACCGTGAGCCCCTTGTCGTCGGCTCGGTCGTCCGGCCATCGCAGCACGGCGCCACCCCACGGCTCCAACGCCATCCCCAGGTGCTTCTGATACCAGGCGGCCAAGGCCGCGTGATCCCCGGTGCTCTTGAAGAACACGCCGCCGATCCCGGTGACTCTCGCCATCGCTCGCTCCTGAACGCTGAGGGGTTTCGTCATCGAACTCCCAGGGCCTCCGTCGAACGACCGCCTGGGCGTGAAGGTCCGATTGTATGAGAAACGCGTTCCGACCGAGAGCAGTCTTTCAACGGACTGCTGGACCATCGCTGTTCGAACGTGTGGCGACCCGTCTGGATCAAGAGCACGATGGGCTACGCCGTGATGTCTGGTGAGAGCCCCGACACGGTGACACGGCCCCGAAGCCAGGAGCCCGGCTCGATCGTGTCGTCGTTCGAGTCCCAACGGAACAACCGCGTCCCCTTCGAGGGGCCCCGACGCATGACGACGGCAACGGCGGACTCGTCAGCGAACGCGATCTCGATCTTCGGTGTCACCGGCTACCGCTCGAGCTCCGGTACGGCCGAACCTGGATCGTCGGCGTTGACGGCGTCGAGGAGCCTCTGTCGGTACTCCCCATCCGCGTCTCGACCTCCGATCCACTGGAGCAGCTCGAGCGCCTGCTTCGTCTCGCCGGGACGTTGATGGTCGTCGAAGTCGACGTGGCGTCGGCAGGCATCGATGTACCGGGGCGCTAGGCCACCCTCTGCTTCGAGGCCATGCCGAACTCGGAGGGCCAAGATCTGCTGTGCGGCCTCGAACAACTCGTCGGCGACTCGGCTCCGTAGGTTCGGAGGCCAGTCATCGGGTCTCAGCGAGGAGACGAGGAAGAGAAGCCCGCCTCTCCCCGCGGCACGAGCTCGAAGGTGGCGGACGAGCGCGACGCGGAACTCGGATTCGAGCGTGTCGAGCCGACGGAGCTGATTCTCGGTTCGACGTGTCATCGGTCGACTCAGCCTTCCTCGTCGCAATGCGCCGTTCACCGAACGACTGCTCAACGGTCCGCCGCCGAGATGGCGTTCCTGGGTGATTGTGCGGTCAGGGACCGCGTCGGGCAATGAGTCGTCCCGAGGTGCACCGACGAACCGAAGAAGCTGCCGGGACCGTTTCTCGGGCGGGAGTTTGTTGGTTGCTGCGACTTCGGAGTACTCTGTCCACTCACGATCCGCCGAGTGCTTCGTCGCGGAGGCCGAATCGTGTGCGCAGTGGGTGGTGAGCCAGTGAGACATTCATACCTCGAATCCAGGAGGGCAGATGGCACGGCAGGGGTTGATTCGTGCATGTGGAGTACTCGCGAACATCGCGGTGACGATGTTCTTGCTCCTGGTGATCCTGGCCTTCGCCGCCAACGCGGGTCCCGGCAGTTGCCCGACCGGGACGACCGGCGGCGCTTGCGACCCGGCGGAGTGCAACGGCGATGTGAACGGCGACTGCGGAGTCGATGTCGGTGATGTCATCTATCTCCTCGATCATCTCTTTCAGAGCGGGCCACCTCCCGTCGCCATCGCAGGAACCGCGAGTCCGGCGAATCTCCAGCAGTTCGTGTCGACCTCCCCGGGGCCGTTCATCTGGACCACTCCTGTCGACATCACGCCGGAGACCCGATTCAAGATCACGCTGACCGGCGGCGGTGGTGCCGGCGGGGGAGGCCTCAGGAACTCGTGCGGTGGTGGCGGTGGAGCCACGGCGATCCTCCATGTGAGCGGCCTCTTGCCGGACACCGCCTACTTGGCCGTGGTCGGCGATGGAGGAGCGGGGTCTTCCGCCGCGACCGGCGCCGCGGGTCAAGACACCACGCTGACCATCGACGGAACGGTCTACGTCGCCGGAGGTGGCTCCGGCGGAGGACAGATCGCGGCCATTGGAGTCGGAGGCACGGCGACGGGTGGCGCGATCAACGTGCCCGGCGGCGACGGGGGAAACGGCTTGAGTACCTCACCCATCAATGTCGGCGGGATGGGAGGAGGGACGTTCTGGGGTAGTGGTGGAGCGCAGGCGCTCAATCCATCGAGTATCAACGGTCACGACGGTAGAGCGTACGGAAGCGGCGGCTCGGGCTCCGTGGCTGCGGGGGGAAGTGGAGGATCGGGTAAGCCCGGGATCTTCGTCGCCGAGTGGATAGGACAGTAGTCCTGCTTCTCTGCCGCGTCGGGAACACCTCGAGCGAGGAGCGAGAAGGCTGGTCGCAACGCGCGCGGCCACGGAGAAGAGGACATCGGCGACGACCGTCATCGTGCGGATGCCCCGACATGCTGGGTGACACGAAGGGAGCCTGTCATGGAAGATGCAGTCATCCAGCACTATTCGGTCGATGACCTCGAAGCGGTGATTCTCGGCGCGCTGCGGGTTTTGGGCAAGGACCCTGCGCAGCTGAAGCCAGCCGACCTCGCGCCGGTCGATGAATTCCATGTTCGCGGCGTCCAGGCTACCGAGGAGCTCCGCACGCTCGTGGACATCGACGCGGACTCTCGGGTCCTGGATCTGGGATGCGGTCTCGGCGGCTCCTGTCGCTACCTCGCATCGAAGTGCGTCTGCCACGTGACCGGGATCGATCTCACCGACGCGTATTGCGAGGCGGCAACTCGACTGTCCCGGCACGTTGGCTTGTCGAAGCAGACGACATTCCGACAGGGAAACGCGTGCGATCTGCCCTTTGACGACGGCGAGTTCGATGTCGTCTGGACCGAACACGCGCAGATGAACATCGAGGACAAGGTCTCGTTCTACGGTGAAGCACACCGTGTTCTGCGATCGGGAGGGCACCTCCTGTTCCACGACATCTTCCGAGGGGGAGAGGACGAAGTCCACTACCCCGTCCCGTGGGCAGAGAATGGGTCGATCAGTCACCTCTGGACGACCGACGAGATCCGGACGCTGCTCGTCGACCTCGGTCTGCACGAGAGGCACTGGGAAGACAAGTCCCACGAGTCCGCCCTCTGGTTCAGGGGGGTCGTGGACCGGATTCGCCGCGATGGACCGCCACCCCTCGGCATCCACCTGCTCATGGGCAAGTCGGCGGCGCTGAAGCTCGAGAACATCACGCGCAATCTCGAGCAAGGGCGCATCGTCGTCGTGCAGGCCGTTTTCACCAAACCGGAGCTTCCTAGCAGTCCGTTGAAAAACTGCTTTCGAGGCGAGAGTCCGAGATTTCAAGGCCAGTACTTCCGGCGAAACGCAGTCGTA
>JAGQRC010000427.1 GCA_020425835.1 Planctomycetota bacterium
TGAGCGACTCCATCCGGTTCTGAGTGCTTGGGTGGACGGGATGACGCACGCGGTCCGCGATCTCGATCGGCGCATGCGAGAGGCACGGCGGCGAGGCCGTCGCCCTGGGCTCGACGAATGTCGGACGGAGGCGAACTCCATCATCGATCACGCCGCCAAACAACTCGACAAGTACCAGCGACAAGGCGAGCGCCGCACGCGACATGCGGCCGATCGTACGAAGGACCCGGACCGACCCACGGCCAGCGCCCACTCGGACGCCCTGCGCGCGGCCGACGATCACCTCTACCTCGATCGCCACCGGCGGACGGTCATCGTTCGAGGGCCGAGGAACCGCGTCCACGTCTTTCGCGCCGACGGGACCCTCGTGACCAGCATCGTCTACTCGGGTCGCGCCATCGCGGAGAAGTTGCAGCAGGGACGATGGGTCCCGCTCGATCCGGTCGCGGCGGAAGCCCTACGCGCGGCGCTCGTCGAGCGGACCCACGACGACGGGGATTCGCCGTGATCGGCACGAAGGCAAACTCACGCGTCACCGCGGGGTGACATGGATGTCTCGGAGTTCGGCCGTGGCTCGGAGCGCGACACGCTCACCGTCCGCCGGGTCCGGCAACCGTTCCTCGGCTCGTCCCCGTTCCAGGACCCACGCGCCATCGACCCAGTGGAATCGAAGGTCGTAACGGAGCTTCTTGTTCGGAACGTTCGCCGCCTGATCGATGTCGATCTGGATGCGCCGGGGGGAAACGGGGTGCCCGGGGTCGTCGGTGTAGTCCGAATAGACGTAGCGCGCGATCCGCTGGCCATCCCGGAAGAGCTCCTCGGATGCGGGTCGGCCGTCGGGATCGAGCGAGAGTCGGCTCTCGAGCGGGCCGACGAGCTTGGCGATCCAGTACGATGTGTTCATCGCCCCCATCCCGACCTCGAGCGTTCGGCGCGCCGGGATTCGGTAGCGGATCGTGGTCGCCGCTCCGCTCGCCGTCTCCTCGCCCGCATCCCCCGAGGGCGACTCGACGACGAGATCACAACGGTCTGGTTCCACCGACAACGCGTCGATGGGGAGCACGAGCTGGAACCCGCGGTGAACGAACGACATTCCATGTCGGTATTGCAGGAGCTCGGACTCGGGGCCGTCGACCTCGATCGAGAAGGTCTTCGTCTTCGGTGGGTCGATGGCGTAGTTGGTCATCTCGAAGTCGTAGCGCCGCGACGCTTCGTCGGGCAGCGGCGGCCGACCGGCCCAACCACGCGTGGCCAGAGTGAACGACTTCAGCGCTCGCCTCTCCCGTTCGCCGAGAAGTGCCCAACGCCGCTCCACCGTTTCGTGGTCGGCGAGGCGATAGAGGAAGTCATCCACCAAGTCCCGTGACTCTTCGCTCGTCGGCCGTGGGTCGAGTCGTCCGTGCAGGGCGTCTCGGATTCGAGCGATGCGATCGAGTCCCGGCACCGGATCGGAGCGCTGCCCCAGGACCTTGCCGTCGACCGCGCTCGCCGACGGTCCCAGGTAGATCTGCAGACCGCCGAAGACCGCGCGCGATGGACCGCCGACATCCTCCAAGCCACGGACGAGCACATCGAAGGCTCGTGGCTCGTCCGTCAGCATTCCGATGCCGAACTGCGCGGCTTCTCGTCGATGCGGGTTCTCATCGCTCTGGAGGCTGGCGAGGATCTCGAACACGCGCTCGGGATAGGCCTGCCGCAGTCCCTCGACCGCCTGACGACGAAGTCGCGGATCGGGATGACCGAGAATGGTCACGATGGCGCGCCAACCCTCGGGATCCGCCGCCGCGATGATTTTCTCGAGACGCGCACGAACCGTGGCCGGATCCTCGGCGGGCTCGGCCGACGATCCGTCGACCTCCGCGCCCTTCCCGTCGCTCGGGCTCGGGCTTCCCGAACCGCGATCCTCCTGGCCAGGACTGCGCCCGACCAGCAACGTCACTTCGACGCCCGAGATCAGGATCAACCCGCCGATCGTCACACCCCAACGGCCGATCCACGCCGATCGAGTGCGGGTCGCGATTCTTCGGGCTCGCGATCGTTGCGGACTCGCCATCTGGAACCTCCTGGGTTCGACTCACTCGCACCCACCGAGCACATGGGGGATTCCCGAACGGTAACCGTCGAGATCGCTGGACGGAAGTTCGGGGCTCACGCCGGCTCGACACATTCTGTCAGTCGTTCGATGTGCTGTGTGTAGACAGGCTGACGGAGTTTGTCAGCAGCTCAAGAACGGAATGGCCCGAACCCGATGCATCCGGTGTCGAGAGGCAGCACGTCGAGGAGCGAGCAGCGAGCATGGCCGACACGCCCACACATGTGATCTGGATCGAACCGCGGCGGGTCCACGCCTGGGGTTCGATCGGGGGTCGTCCGACGCTCTGCGAGCAGCCGCTGGCATACTGCCGGCTCCCGAACGGTGTCGCTCTGTCGGGCGACGACTGGGCGGTTCTCGAGGACCAGGACCAGCTCTACGTCGTCGGCGACGACGCGGAGCTGATCGCGCGCCAGGTGCCGGGGGCGCCGCCCGCCCTCTACCCGCTCTCGGCCCCACGGGTCGACGATCTCCCGTGGGTCGCCTGGCGGGCGATGTCCCAGATCGTTCGAAGTGTGCTCCGACTCTCGGCCGATAACTCCGCTCCGACCCGGCTCCTCGCGCTCGTTCCCGGAGCGTGCCGTGCGGCGTCGAATCTCTGGCTGCACGCTCTTCCCGAGACCCTCTTGGCCGATCTCCACCCCGGCTACCGCGTCGTCTCGGCGCCGCGCCTACTGCTCCCGGAGGCCGGGACCGACACGTTGCGTTGGTCGTGGCTCGTCACCGAGGACGGTGTGTCGATCGGGACCGAGTTCCGCACCGTCTACCGCGAGTCGTACGTCGCGAGCGATCCGACCCCATCCTCCGAGAGTCTCGCACGGACCCTCCTGATCGAGCGGGCACTGTCGCGCTCGCTGGAGCTCAGTCGACCAGCCTGGGCGGTCAGCACCGCCCCGTCGATCCGACTCGCGCTGGTCGCGACCCACGACCCGGATCGCGAGCTCGAGTCGACGCTCGCGCGAGGGATCACGAAGCTGGGGCTCGGTCCGCGCCTGCGCGCCGAGTCCTTCGCGATGTCGTCGCTGCTCGCTCGAGCGATCGCCTCGACGCCGGTCGACGCGGCCTGACCTCGACCGCCCCGCCGGAAACCCATCGGGGCGGTCCGCCGTCGGCTCTCACGTCGCCGGAAAAGTGCCGTCGACTTCCCCCACGATTCTCCGGACGTCGCACTACAATGCGGCCTTCCTGCGGCATCCGACGAGAGGACTCCGATGAACTCCCCCGACTCCGCGCTCGCTCCCGCGAGCTTCGAGCTGATGGACCCCGCCCGGATCGGGCGGCTCAACACTCTGTACCAGTTCCTCCACCGCATCCGTGAGGAGGACTTCGTCTCCGAGCGATACGCGAAGGCGGCGGAAGCGCCAGAAGCCTGTCTCTGCACTCCGGTCGACTACGCGGCGGACCTCTCGTTCGTGCCCGAGCGCATCCTGCAGATCGACTACGGCTGCGGGGATCCCACGGTCTACGCCCAGCCGGGCGAGACCGTGCTCGATCTCGGCTCCGGCTCCGGCAAGCATTGCTTCATGATCGCGCGTCGGGTCGGCCCCAAGGGTCGAGTGATCGGGATCGACAAGACCGCGGCGATGCTCGAACTCTCTCGCGGCGCCTCGGACGAGGTCGCGGAGAACCTGGGATTCCCGAGCTCCAACACCGACTTCCGATGCGGCTTCATCGAGAACCTCGCTTGGGACGTCGAGCAATTGCGAAGACGAATCGCGGAGGGATTGCCCACGAGCTACGAGGAGCTCGCGTCGATCGAGGCGGAACTCGCGGCATCGCCGCTCGTCGAGGATGACAGCGTCGACCTCGTCGTTTCCAACTGTGTGCTCAACCTCGTCGAAGACGCATCCAAGGAGCAGCTCTTCGCGGAGCTCCACCGCGTGATCCGTCGCGGAGGGCGAGCGGTGATCTCCGACATCGTCGCCGAGTCGGACGTCCCGCAGGAGCTCAAGGTGGACCAGGATCTCTGGGCGGGTTGCGTCTCCGGGGCGTTGCGTCGCGACCGTTTCCTGCAGGCGTTCGTCGACGCCGGCTTCTATGGGGTCGAGGAGCTGACCAGCTCACTGTGGCAAGAAGTGGGCGGGATCCGCTTCTTCTCGGTCACGGTCGCCGCCTACAAGGGCAAGGAAGGCCCGTGCTGGGAGACCTACCGCGACGCGCTCTACACCGGCCCGTTCTCGTCGGTCGAGGATGACGACGGCCACGTCTACCCACGGGGGGTTGCGGTGCCGGTCTGCGAGAAGACGGCGAACCTGCTCTCGCGCGCGCCCTACGCCGGG
>JAGQRC010000428.1 GCA_020425835.1 Planctomycetota bacterium
GGACACCCCCGTCGGGCGTTGGTTCGTGAGCGCGTCTTTCGGGGCGTTGGAAGGAATCGATCGATGGGGACTGGCGCCAAGATCGGAGTCGTTCTCGCACTGATGCTGGTCGTGATCGCGTTCGTGCGATACCTGGACCGGGATATCCAGGAGGGCACGCGCCCGGAGACGTCGGCCTCGGATGAGCACGCTTCCGACTCTCCGACCGGCTTCGATTCCCAGTTCGCACAGCTCGGTGTGGAGGACGCGGCGAAGCCGCAGCCGGTGCAAGCCGAGCCTTCCTCTCGAGAACTGGCGATGCGCGATGCCGAGTCGAACGCGGGATCCGAACCCATCTCTCTCGACTCCGTGCGCTCGGCCGGTCTCCGGCCGGTGAGTGCCGACGATCGAATCGGTGGCGTCTCCGATGAGCCCGAGGAGCGCGACGAAGATCCCATCGGCAGGTCGGGACGTGAGAACCCGGGGTTCGGCGGCGGGTCCGCGGAGGACCTCTTCGACTACATGCAAGGCAACCGCAGCGGCGACCTGGCCAGCCGGCTCGGTGGCGTTCAGGGTCCGGATGACTCCGACTCGAGTGACCACATGCCTCCGGCGACCCGTCCCGTTCCGGAGGCCGATGGGGAGCGCGCCGCGACCATCGATCGACTCCTGAACCCCTCGGACGATGGAGCGGCCGACGACGATGGTGCGAGCGAGGATCACGCGCCGAGGAGCGACTCCGGCTCTCCGCGGGTCGCACGAGACGAACCTCGAGTGACGCCGACGCCGGTCGACCGACGTCCCGCCCCCGTGGTTTCCGACTCGGGCCTTCCGGCCACGCACACCGTCACCGCGGAGGACACCCTGTGGGACCTCGCGGCTCACTACTACGGCAAGCCACTGCTCTACAAGAAGATCCTCGAAGCCAACCCTTCGTTGGGTGACGGCGCCGTTCTGAAGCTCGGATCGAAGCTGACGATTCCCGCGCTCTCTGCCGGCGAGGCTGGGGCTGCGGCGACGCCGATCGCGCGCCGCCCGGATGCCGAGGTGGGAACCTATCGAGTCGTCAAAGGGGACAGCCTCTACCGGATCGCTCAGCGGGAGCTCGGCGATGGCGGACGGTGGAAGGACATCGCGCGCGCCAATCCCGACGTCGATCCCGACCACTTGAAGGTCGGCGCGGTACTGCGTCTCCCGAAGTAGCGCGGTCTCGAATTCGCGCGGTCTTCTGAAGCAACACGGTCTTCTGAAGCAGCACGGTTTCCGGGAACGGCGGCGATCCGAATCCGACGCCGACTCACTCGGCGTCGGGGTCGGCGGGGCTCACCTCGCCGGTGATCCGAACGACCTTCTTGCCGTTGTGCATTCCCGGAACGCCGCGATACTTCTTGCGCCCTTGAATCGAGAGCACGACGGGCAGCCGGGAGGCAACTCCGGTATCGATGATGTCTCCCGGTCGCAGTGCGAGGATGTCCTTCAGGCTCAACGGCGTCTCCGCGAGGATCGCGGAGATCTCCATGGTCGAGTTGAAGATGTTCGACAGGATCTGCTCGCGGCCGTGGGTCTCGTGTCGTGACTTGGACGAGCTGAACCAGTTGGACTGCGAGAACTCCGGCATGATCGGCTCGATCACCTTGAACGGGATGCAGACATTGATCATCCCGGAGTAGTCCCCCATCAACGCCTCGAACGAGAGCAGCACGATCGGTTCGTTGGGCGCGACGATCTGCAGGAGGAAGGGGTTGGACTCCGTCTCATAGAGTCGGAAGTCGATCTCCTTGACGCTCTCCCAGGTCTCCCGCAACTGGCCGATGATCCGGGAGAGGATCGTGTTCACCAGCGCGAGCTCGATGTTCGTGAAGGGACGCTCGAGATAGAGCGCTTCGGACTTCCCGCCTCCGAGGAGTCGGTCGATGATGGGATAGAGGATCGACGGATTCACCTCGAGAATGATGTTGCCCTCGAGCGGCTCGCAGGAGAGCAGATTGAACGATGTCGGGATCGGGAGCGACATCGTGAACTCGGAGTAGGTGAACTGCTCGACCGAGATCAGTCGCACTTCCAGGATCGTACGGAGGTACCCGGAGAGAGACGCGCTGACGTTGCGCGCGAACACCTCGTGCAGCGCCTCGAGCGCGATCACCTGGCTCTTGGAGACCCGCTCGGGACGCTTGAAGTCGTAGACGTTGATCTGATGGGTCGGGAGGGCGTTGTACTGCTCGAAGCCGCTCGCGGGGGCGCCGCTCGGCAGCCCTGGGATGGTTCCGAAGCCGGGATCGACCGTCGACTGGGCGACGGCCGTCCCACCCTCGCCATCGTTCATGCTCTGAACGAGGTTGAGGAGGGCGTCGACTTCGTCTTGGCTGAGTGCCTCGGGCATCCCTCTCTCCGTCTAGCACCGGTCTCCACGGTTGCCGAGGAGCCGTCGAGCGGCCCGAACGGCGCGCCCGCGAGGCTCGATCGGAGCGGACCGGGAGCCTTCTCCTTCTCGTCTCGATCGGTCGGTGTGCGGGTCGACTTCAGCTCGATTTCGCGAAACGGCCCCTTCAGCTGCCCTGGGCGTGGCGATCCTCCGCCGCGGGGCCGTCCCGGAAACTGGCCCCGGTCACTCGTTGGAGCATGATGCGGCGGTAGTAGGGGTCCTCTCGCATCGCCCGCGCTTGCCGACGCGCCCGATGCGTCTGTGTCTGGAGCTCTCTGAGCTCCGCTTCCTTCTCTTCGAGGACTCGCTGGAGCCGCTGCGTGCCCTCGTGACGCGGGAAGTTCGCGGTGCTCACCACGACGCAGGTCAGGCCGACGACGATCAGGAAGAACTGGAGGAAGGAACTCTCGGCAGAGCCCCTGTGGCGGCCAGACGACCCGATCCCGAGGGTGCAGCCGCCGCGACCGATCGCGCGCGGAAGATCACCGGTGCCGGGACCGAGCGCATTCGGAGGCGCGTCGCGCCGCCCGAGCGGACCGGTATCCGGGACCGGCTCCGCCGTCGAGGGGCCGTCATGTCGTTGCGTCGGTCCACTGTTCGGCAACGTGGATTCCTCAGCGCCCTCGCACGGGGTCTCTCGGGGACCAGGCCTCGGCGGGTTTGCAGAGCCCCGAAACGGATCGGGACAGGGACACCCACATGGACCGAGTCGATACGGATCTTCGGGCGCGGCGGTGGTGACACCATCGACACGGAGAATCGGATCGGGCTCGGACGAGGCGAACGCGTGACGGGCTCCTCGGCGGCAACGGCGGCGTGGCGGCCGGCGAGGCGGCGGCGAGTGTAGCGGCAACGACCCCGACCGAGAACCGGAAATCGCCCGGGGGAACGAAGATGGGTGGAATCCGCCGCTCCGCTCGCGCAGCTACCCGTTTCCGCCATCGGGCGAGCCGTAGACCGCCGCGTCCTCCAGCACGCTCGCGAGGCGGAGCAGTTGGTTGTACTTCGCGTTCCGATCGGTGCGGCAGGGGGCTCCCGTCTTGATCCAGCCGGCGTCGGTGCCGACCGCGAGGTCCGCGATGAAGTGGTCCTCGGTCTCGCCCGAGCGGTGCGAGACGACGACGCGGAACCCCGCTCGCTTGGCGCGCTCGATCGTGTGGAGCGTCTCCGAGACGGTGCCGACCTGATTGAGCTTGATCAGGATCGCGTTGCCCGCGCGCTCGGCGATCCCGCGCGACAGTCGGTCCTCTTGGGTCACGTAGAGGTCGTCACCGATCAGGCGGACTCGGTCGCCGATCGCCGCGGTGAGCTGCGTCCATCCGCTCCAGTCGTTTTCGTCCAGTCCGTCCTCGATCGAGATGATCGGGTAACGGTCGACGAGGTGTCGATAGTGCTCGACCATCGCCGCGGAACTCATCGGCGCCGACTTGTTGGCGAGATGATAGGCGCCGTCGCGGTGGAACTCGCTCGCTGCGACATCCAGGGCGAAGGCGATCTGAGCATCCCGTCCGACCGAGTAACCTGCGGCCTGCGTCGCGCGAGTCAGGACGTCGAGGACCGCTTCGTCTCCATCGAGGTCGGGTGCGAAGCCGCCTTCGTCACCGACGGCGACCGAGAGCCCCATGCCCTTCAGCTCCTTCTTCAACGCGTGGTAGATCTCCACGCCCCAACGCAGGCCGGTCTCGAAGTTCGGCGCACCGATCGGGGCGATCATGAACTCCTGGAAGTCGATCGTGTTGTCGGCGTGGGCTCCGCCGTTGACCACGTTCAGCAGGGGGACGGGCAGACGTCGCGCGGCCGGACCGCCGAGGTAGCGAAACAGCGGAAGCTCGCAGAAGTCGGCCGCCGCCCGGCACACCGCCATCGACACCCCGAGGATCGCGTTCGCACCGAGGCGTCCCTTGTTGGGGGTCCCGTCGAGCTCGATCATCCGCTGATCGATCGCCTCCTGGTCCAGAGCGTCCATTCC
>JAGQRC010000429.1 GCA_020425835.1 Planctomycetota bacterium
GCGAGTCGGGAACTCCGACGGCCAGATGGAGGTAAGATGCTTCTTCTAATAGGTTTGTGCTTGAGCCTCGTGGCGACGTCTGAAGACGGGGCTCGGATCGACGCCCTGGAGAAGAGAGTTCAGCGACTCGAGGAGAGCTCCGGAGAGACCGAGCCCGAGGAGCGAGGGACCCCCTTTCGAGCTCCGGGAGTCCCGGCGAGGTTCGGTCGCCCCGGGTGGACCGATCGGCTCACCATCGGAGGCTACGGCGAGATCCACGCCAATCTCGGCGAGGGTCCTTCGCACGACCAGATGGACATACACCGGTTCGTCCTCTACTTCGGCTACCGGTTCGAGGACGCCTTGCAGCTCAACTCGGAGATCGAGATCGAGCATGCCTTCGTCTCGGACGACGATGGCGAGATCGCGATCGAGCAGTTGACCCTCGATGGGTCGATCGACCGGTCGTTCAACGTTCGTGTCGGTCGCATGCTCGTTCCGGTGGGCCTCGTGAACCGGAAGCACGAGCCGACCACGTTCAACGGTGTCGAACGACCGTTGTTCTCGACCGTGATCGTTCCATCGACCTGGTTCGCCGACGGAGCTGGCTTCTTCGGCCGTCTCGCGCCGGAGTTCGAGTACGAGTTGTACGTGGTCAGCGGGCTCGATGGCTCCCGGTTCAGCGCGACGAACGGGATTCGCGACGGGCGCTTGAAGGAGCGGCCGAGCCTCAACGAGCCGGCGGTCACCGGCCGCATCGATCTCCGCCCCCTGATCCGTCGCAATGCCGCCGGGCAGAGTCTTCGATTGGGGTTCTCCGGTTATGCGGGAGGACTCGACAACGGCGACCAAGGGCAGGACCCGGATATCAACGGAGAGCTCGTGATGGGAGCGGTCGACTTCGAGTACACCCTCGGTATCGTCGACCTCCGGGGAGCCGGCGCCTATCAGAAGATCACGGGGACTCGTGCGATAGGGAACGGCGTCGCGTCCGACCTCTACGGCTACTTCGTCGAGGTCGGGTTCCACGTCCTCCCGGAGAGCTGTCGAACGGGAAGGCTCTCGCAGGCCGATCTCGTGCTCTTCGCCCGTCTCGATGACGTCGACACCCAGCATGAGTTGCGTTCGGGGGTCGCGAGCAACCGCGCCGGCGACCGCACCGAAATCACCCTCGGCTTCACCTGGTTCTTCGACCCCTCCTTGGTCCTCAAGGGTGATGTGCAGATTCGCGACGATGATCGCCGAGGGGATCTGCCCGCTCTCGTGAACCTCGGTGTGGGATGGGTGTTCTGACATGAGAAACACCGGCTCGATCGGAGCCTCGCTGGCGGTCCTCTTCGCGACGACCGCGTGTCTCTCATCTCGCTACGCCTTTCCGTCGGCGACCGAACTCGGGGTGACCGGACGTTTCTCGGAGCGCGAACTCGACGATCTCGACGAGGGTCGAACCCTCGCCGCGATCGAGTGCGCCGGCTGTCACCGGATGACCTGGCCCGGTGAGTATCGTCCCGAGCAGTGGCCGAGGATCATTGAGGACATGGGGAGGCGAGGTGGATTCTCCGAGGAGGAAGTTCATCAGCTCACGTTCTACTACCAGACCGTGAGTGCTGTGCGTTGGGGGGCCCCGACAGCCCGCTGAGAGTCGGACCGGGTCCTCGTGCTTGCGATCTAGACATTTGTCTGGTAGCGTCGCGAGCATGACTTCCTCTCGAAAGCGACCCTCTTCCCGGAAGCCCGCGGGCGAGACCCGTGAACTCGTGTTTCGGTTCGTGCGCGATCGTTGTCTCTCGGGAGACGCGCCGACGGTGCGGGAGGTGCAATCGCACTTCGGGTTCCGCGCGGTGCAGTCGGCGCGGGAGCACTTGGAACGATTGGTCGAAGAGGGGCGGCTCGGCAAGCACCAGGGACGGGCGCGAGGTTACTACTTGCCCGGTCAGGAGTCGGCGTCGGTCGTCCAGGTGCCGCTCCTCGGTCGCGTCCATGCCGGTGACCTGCACGCGGCGATCGAGTGGGTCGAGGGCTCGGTGTTTTTCGAGAGAGGTAGCGCTTTCGAGAGAGGTCGCAGGGTCGAGGGCGGAGCGCGGAGTGCTTCCGAGTACTTCGCGCTCCGGGTCGACGGGGACAGCATGATCGGCGCCGGCATCCTCGACGGCGACCTGGTCATCGTGCGGGCACAGTCCACCGCGCAGAGCGGAGACATCGTCGTCGCCTCGATCGAAGGCGAGCACGAGCGCGAGGCGACGGTCAAGCGACTTCGAAGACAGGGACGTCGCATCGAGCTGCACCCCGAGAACCCCGACTACGACGTGATCGTGCCCACGGGGAAGAGCGGCTGCACGATCTTGGGGAAGGTCGTCGAAGTTCGGCGTCGGTTGTAGCGAAACGTCGGAGGAAACACCGGAGGAAACACCGGAGGAAACATGGTCGGGTTCGCTTTCTCCGACGACGCATCTCGCTCCAGGACGGAGTCGATTCGTTCCCTGCTCGCGCACGCCGACATCCATCGACCGACGCTCTCGACCACTGCGCGAGATCGGGATCGCGATCGTTGGACGTTCGACAACCTGGCCGGACGGACGGTGGAGATCCGACGACGCACCTCCGCTCGGGGCGAAGGGCTCGCACCTGCGCTCACCGCAGCCTCGAGGTTGATCCTCGAAGCGCAACGGTTGGGGGAACCGTGCGTTTGGATCGCCGCGGAGGACTCGCTCTTCTTCCCTCCCGATTTCGCCGCGGCGGGCGTCGACCTCGCCGCGCTCCCGATCGTCTGGGTCGGCGGACGCTCTCCCCAGTCCGGAGTCATCGCCTCACGCGCCGCGGACCTCCTGCTGCGCTCGGGAGGTTTCGGATTGGTCGTGCTCGACCTCGGGGCCCGGGGGGAACTGTCGATTCCGATCCAGACGCGGCTCTCCGGGCTCGCACGTCATCACCACGCGGTGCTCCTGGTCCTGACCCGACCGGCGGTCAGCGGTGACCCCAGCTCGGTCCACTCCACGGGGAGGGGTCGTTCCCGCTCTCGGGATGACTCTCGATTCTCGGAGAACGGGGACCGGCGATTCTCGGAGAACAGGGACCGGCGATTCTCGGAGAACGGAGACCGGCGATTCTCGGAGAACGGGGACCGGCGATTCTCGGAGGGCGGAGGGTGGGCGCTCGCATCGTTGCGCGCGGGAGGGAGCATTCGACGCACCGGTTTCGACCGCTTCGTCGGCGAGATCCACATCGAGAAGGACAAACGCCGCAGCGCTGGATGGCGGCACATCGAGATCTGTCGAGGGCCGGGCGGAATGTGCTGAGGGTTGCTGGCGGCTGAGGATTACTGCTGCTGAGAGTTACTGCTGCTGAGAGTTACTGCGCGGCCGGTTCCTCGGTCGGTTTCGGCTTCGCCGGCGGAATGTCCATCTGCACTTGGAGTTTGCCCTCGGTGTCGATCAGGAACTCGGTGTCCGGGTGGACGTCGAACCGCTGGTCCTCGATCGTGACGCTGTCTCGATCCGCGGTGACGTGGAGCCCGTTCACGTCGATCGGAACATCTCCGATCACGCGCATGCCGCCCGGATGGAAGTTCAAGACCTGCACTCCTTCCGGGATGCTCCCGTGCTGGAGCTCCTCGAACGAGACGCGACGGCCGTTGATCTCGACGACATAGGGATTGTTCACGGTGCACCCCGCGATCGGTGCGAGAAGAGCCGCGAGGAGCCCGACGACGAGAGCGCGCATGATCGACCTCTTTTCCTGCCTCGACATCGACCCACGGGAGGTGCCGACTGAAGGGGTTGGGGGAAACAGCGGTTCCTTTCGCGCCGCGAGCCGGCCGAGGGGGATCCACAAGCCGCGATGCGCGTGGAACTACGGGGTTGGTGATCGGTCGTTCGTTGAGTGACAGACATTTGTCTGGTAACGTCGAGCGGTGGTGGAGGGAGACGTGGCTCGTACACGTTCCCACTTGCCCCTTCGAGGAAGAACCCACGAACCCTGTCGTCACGAACCCTGTCTTCACGAATCCTGTCTTCACGAACCCTGCCCGCCATGAACACCCGAGTTCCCTCTTCTCGCATCGCCTGTCTCGAGCTTCCCGCATTTCCGCTGCAGATCCTCCTGAACGATGAGCCGGAGTGGCGTTCGCATCCCGCCGTCGTCGTCGATGAGGACAAGCCTCAGGGCATGATCCTCTGGGCGAACGAACGCGCGCGACGCTCGCGCATCCTGCCCGGCCTGCGTTACGCGACAGGGTTGTCGATCGATCGTGAACTCCGCGCGGGCGTCGTCGATCAGGGAAGAATCTCCGACCGACTCGAGGTGATCCTCGATCGTCTCTGGCGATTCGCGCCTGGGGTCGAGCCATCGTCGGAGATCGCCGGGCTCTTCTGGATCGAC
>JAGQRC010000430.1 GCA_020425835.1 Planctomycetota bacterium
CCCCTCGATGGGGGCGGTCGTTCGATCACGGTCCAGCCCCGGGCGCTTCCACCGCCATCGAGCGAGCTCGAGACGTCGAGCGCGATGGATGTGTCGGACCCCGCTCGGGTTCGCGTCGTCGCCGCCGATGGCTATCGGTGTCGACTCTTCGCGACCCCACGCCGCGAGAACGACGCCGCCCTCGAGACCTGGACGGGGGGGACCGAGCTTCGCCTCCAACCGGGCGTCTACCAGTTGCACGCCGAGTTGAGCGCCGAGGCGACACTCGACCTGGAGATCCACAAGCGTGCGGGCGAGCCATTGGTGATCACGATCGCCCCTGAGATCCGCCCGATGATCGAGGCGCAGGCCGCGACGATCCATCTCGCGACGATCGATGCCCCGCCGTCGGGCGCGACTCGGATCGCGGTCGTCCACGACGGGACCGGCGCGTCCATCCGGACGCGGATCACCGACCAGAAGGTGTTGGTCCCCGCGCAGGAGTTCGTCTCGGCGAACTCGGTCTGGGTCGATGTGATCGACGTCGATGCCGGCGGGAACGGAACGCTCCTCGCGGCCGCGCTCATCGAGCTTCCGGTCTCCGAGCCGCGCCCGCTCTCCGTCGCTCCCACCGACGTCGAGGTGGAGGTCGTCGACGAAGCCGAGCAGCCGGTGCCCGGCGCGCGTATCGGATTCGAGCGGGTCGTTCCGCAGGCGTTCCGTTCCGCGAGTCCCGGTCGGCCCCGACCGTGGGTCTTCTCGATCCTGGCGGACGAGGGCGGCCGGCGACGGCTCACGCTGCCACCCCTCGATTACCGCGTGCGGGCGAGCGCGGCCGGATTCGAGGATGGGATGGCGACGCTCGTCGCCGCGACCGGCACCGTTCGCGTGTTGCTCCGCCGTCCGGAACAGGGACCCGTGCAACTGGAGGACCCCGCGGCGAGTCCCGGTGTCGTCGTCTCCACGCTCGTCGACGAGCCGGAGTCGGAGTTGCCGATCGTGGCGATCATCGACACGGAACGCGATGCCCTGTTCCGACCGGGACCGAGGGAGGAGAGCGAGTTCCGGGACATGCCGAAGGAGCGGATCCGCGTGGAGGCCACGCCGCAGTCGACGCTCCGACTGATCAACGCGAAGGGTGAGGTGATCGAGGCGAAGCGTTCGCTCCGGGTCGACGTCGAACCGGGCAAGTACTCGCTCGAGGTTCACGAGCGGACCGGACCCCCGATGGTCCTCCGCTTCGACAAGGATCCGAATCGACCCCTCGTCCTCGCCGCTCCGCCGCGGATCGACCTGGAGCGCGCGGTCGAGATCGCTCGGATCGATGGGGTGGACATCGACCTCGACACGTTGGTCGGTGAGGTCCACGTCCAGAACGCCGGCTGGGGCGGTGGGAGCCGCGTCCGCGTGCACGACGGAAAGGTCTGGGCTCCGGCGCAGTGCATTCCGGACACGGACAAGGCGGAGTTGTGCGTGCAACTCTTCCGGTCGACCGCCGAAGGGCTCGAGTTCGTCACCGGAGCGAGACTCGCCAGTCGGAAGGGAAAGCTCCGGACGGTTCCGACACTCGCTCTGCGTCCGGTCGTGACCGCCGGTGACGAGACCGTCGTGGACTCGGCGGAGTCGTACGATCACTTCGTGCTGCAGGCTCGGGACTCTCGCGGCGAGCTCTGGATCCCCCTCGAGGGCCATCGACAGCCCGAGCTCGAGGGAGCGACGCTGTTCGGGCTGGACCGCTATTGGATCTACGAGGTCGGGACATCGCGCGGTCGCGCGCCGATCCGCGGAGCGGTGCTCGCGCCATCATCCGGAGCGCCGGTGCGCGGCGCACGGCTCGTGTTGTCTCGCTACGACGGGTCGTCGAGCCCCGAGGAAGTGACGACGGGGTCGGATGGTCGCTTCGAGTTCGCCGCCAGCCGACCGGGCACGTACCAGCTGACGGTCGAGGCGAACGACCGGCGGTCGCAGACGCGCCGCTTCGTCCACAAAGGAGGGCGCGCGCCGAGCGAGGAGGTCTTCGTGCTCGAACCGAACGGTACGCGGCCGCGCGTGCCGGGCCAGCTCCGGGTCGTCGCCGATTGGAGCGGTCCCGTGGATCTCGTCTACGTCGGACCCGCGACCGAGATGGCCAAACCGCGCGATCCGCTCCTCATCGACGATCCGGGGAAGAGCTACTCGGAGACGCTCGT
This sequence comes from Planctomycetota bacterium, assembly GCA_020425835.1. Next base: position 2,169 of record JAGQRC010000430.1, read on the forward strand.
CGATGCCGCGCGGGTCGAGCGCGAAGGACTCTCGGTCCAGTACCGGGCCAAGGGCAACCGACCTCAGGCGGGACGGATCGGGATCCGGGTCTACGACGGTGATGAGTTGATCGTCGAGCTCGAGTGTCGCTCCCCTCGGCTCAACGACTCGCGATTCCAGGTGGAGCCGGTGTTGGAGCTCGATCTCGCGCGCCGTCGGTCGACCTCCGTCTCGACGTACTTCAAGTTGGTCGACTGACGGCGTTCACCGGCGTCGCAAGAGCGACCCGAAGGTCGACCCGGACAGCACCAGAGCCATCAGCGTGAGCGCCATCGCCGCGGTACCGGCGTCGGGCATCTCGCCGAGGTGCGGGACCGGGGTGTCGTGGGTCGCGTTGAAGAGCCCGAAGCACCAGTAGTTCGAGACGGACAGTCGGGCGATCCACAACGGTGCGCCCTCGAGGGTCGCGATGGCTCCTCCGAGGATCACCTGAGGGATCAAACAGATCGGCACGACGGCCGCGGCCACATCGGTGTTGGGCGATGTGCCCGAGACGCCGAGGCCGAGGAACATCCCCGAGAGGCCGGTGGCCCAACACGCGAGGAAGAGCGAGCCCGCGTTCGCGGGCACATCGCACAACGCGGTCAGTGCCCCGAACAGGACGCTGCACTGGATCAGGAGAAGCGTCGACAGGACGGCGAGCTTCGAGAAGAAGTAGGGCAGCGCGCGCACGTCGGCGAGGCGTTCTTGCCGGAAGAGCGCGCGTTCCTTCACGATCTCCTTCGAAGCGGCGGAGCAGCCGAACCACGTGCAGGAGACCGCGGCCAGGAAGAGGAGGTTCGTCAGTCCGAGCGCATCCTCGGGTCGGACGATCTCGATCCTCCCGAAGACGGCGGCCAGGAGGAGGCCGACCACGACGGGTTGGCCGAGGAGGAAGCCGAGGTTCCGTCGGTCGCGCAGGAGGACGTGGAGGTATCGTCGACTCAGGATCCTGGACTGGTGGAGCCATCGTCGCAGTCGATGCGCACTGGAACGGGTCGCCGTCGGCGTTCGGCGCGGTCTCGACTCGCGCCGAGGCTCGGTGTCCTTTCGAAGACGCGCGAACCGGTCGCGCCACTCTGCGGCGCGGTTCCCGTCTCGAAGGAGGCGGTAGACCTGTCCGAGATCGCTCGCCTCGAAGTGTCGACACGCCTCGCTCGGCGGCCCGCAGTACGCGAGCTTCCCGCCGACGGTGAGGCAGACCACGAGGTCGCAGAACTCATCGATGTGTCCGACGTTGTGGGTGACGAGGAGCGCGCTCTTCCCCTGTCGCGTCAGCCCGTGAATGGCGCGCATGACGTCGTGGTCGGTCGCGATGTCCAAGCCGCTGGTGACCTCGTCGAGGAGCAGCAGGTCGGGATCGGAGAGCAGCTCGTTCGCGAGCGAGACTCGGCGGAGCTGTCCACCGCTCAAGCGATCCACGCGCAGTGTGCCGCGCTCCCCGAGATCGAGTTGATCGAGGAGCTCGGCGACCCGCGCTTCGACCTCGGTCCGCTCCGTGTCCAACGGGAGCCGCAACCGGGCGGAGTAGCGCAATCCCTCCAGGACCGAGAGCTCTCGATAGAGGACTTCGTGCTGCGGGACGTAGGCGACGTGGCTCTTCAAGGCGTCGAAGTCGTCCAGGAGCTCCGCGCCGTTCAACGTCACCGAGCCCCGCGTCGCGACGACCTGACCGCTCAGCACCCGGAGGAGCGTCGACTTCCCGGAGCCGCTCGGGCCGAGGATCGCGACGAACCGTCCCGGGGGGACGCGGAACGACAGCCCGTCGAGCAGTGTGAGTCGACCGTCCCGAGTGTCGACGTCGAGACCGAGGTCCGAGATCTCGAGGTCGACCCGATCCGCGGCGGTGGCCACGCGGATCTCGTTGCGATCGACGACCAGTGAGTACGGCCCGACGTGGAGGCGATCCCCGTCGCGCAGCAACCGCGATCGGCTCAGCCGCTCCCCGTTGACGAAGGTCCCGAGCGTGCTTCCGAGGTCTTGGACGCGGAGACCGGCCGCAGTGGCGTCGATTCTCGCGTGGCTCCGCGAGACCTGGGGATGCGGAAGGTGGAGCGTCGGTCCCTTCGCGGGTACCCGACCGATGTGCAGTGTGCGCTCGACACGGTACCGATCGCGGGACGGTCCCGTCGCCGGTGGGATCGGGTCATCGGCGGCGTC
>JAGQRC010000431.1 GCA_020425835.1 Planctomycetota bacterium
CGGACCCCTTCGCGTCCCTGACCTTGATCGGACTTGTGGCGTTTCGCGATCCTCCGCGACCGGGTGTCGCCGAGGCGATCGAGGACTGTCGCCGAGCGGGAGTACGGGTCGTGATGCTGACCGGCGACCATCCCGCGACCGCGCTCGGGATCGCCCGCGAGATCGGGTTGATCGACGATGCCTCGCGCCGCGTCGTTGTCGGGACCGAGATCGACGACGTGCGCCGCCGCGAGGGTGACGAGGCCCTGCTGTCGGTGCCGATCTTCGCTCGCGTCGATCCTGCACAGAAGCTCGAGTTGATCGCGCTGCACCAGCGCGCGGGGGCGGTCGTCGCGATGACCGGCGACGGAGTCAACGATGCGCCCGCGCTCCGCAAGGCGGATGTCGGGGTCGCGATGGGGCGACGGGGCACGGAGGTCGCACGGCAGGCTTCCGATCTCGTGTTGCTCGACGACGCGTTCGAGTCGATCGTCGAAGCCATCCGCGGAGGTCGGGTGATCTTCGACAACATCCGCCGATTCGTGTTCTACCTCCTGTCGTGCAACCTCAGCGAAGTGCTGCTCGTCTGCGTGGCCGCGGCGATCGGTGTCGACCAGCCGATCCTCCCGCTCCAGATCCTCTTCCTGAACCTGGTCACCGACGTGTTCCCGGCGCTCGCGCTCGCCTTCGGTGATGGAGATCCTCGCGTTCTCCTCGCGCCTCCGCGCCCGCCGGGCGAGTCGATCCTGACCCGTCGCCACTGGATCGCGCTCGCGGGCTACGGTGGATTGCTCGCGACCTCGGTGTTGTTCGCCTTCGTCGAAGTGACTTCGCTCGGCGCGTCACCGTCGGAGGCGATCACCGTCGCCTTCCTGACCCTCGGATTCGGTCAGGTCTTCCACGTCATCGACCTCCGTCGCTCCGGGACGCGCTTCTGGCGCAGTGATCTGTTCTCGAACCGGTGGCTCTGGGGAGCGGTGACACTCTGTGCGGGTCTCTTGATCGCGGCGACCCATCTCGAGCCGTTGGCGATCGTGCTCGATCTCGACAGCGTCGGTGCGTCGAGTTGGGGGATCGTCACCGCCCACTCGATCGCTCCCAGTTTCCTCGTGACCGTCGTCCGCGGACTCGAGCGCCGGCGTGCTCGAGGGGGTGGGAGGTGAAGATGGCCCCGGCTCGCGACGAGGGGGATCGCCGCGAGCCCGGGGGCCGTGCCCGGGCCGCTCGCAACCCGGCGGAGGGGGACCTCCGAAGAAGGGATCGGGAGACGAGCGTCCGAGCGGGATAGCTGGAACGGGGCCGTTGCCCGTCGAGAACTCGTGCCGGCGGAGAGCCCGAGAGTCCGGCGACGGTCCTGCCGGAGCTCGTCGGATCCCGGATCACGGGCAACCGGCAAAGGCCGAGCAGGTCAGAGGATCGTCGCTCGGATCGTCGCCGCAGCCCGGGAACGGCGACGGCGGATTCGACGCACCATCGAACGCGTACGCGAGCAGGGCGACGACGTCGGCGACGTTCGCCGAACCGTCGTCGTTGGCATCGAGCGCGCTCCAACAGGAGGTCGTCTCGCCGAGGAACAGGGCGCCGAGCTCCGTCACCGCGTCGGCGACGTCGATCGTGCCGTCCTGGTTGGCATCGCCGCGAACGAACTCGACGATCACCGAGACCGCGCCGTACTCGTAGGGACCCAGGTCGACGACCGGCGCCCCACCGGAGCCGGTGTCCGGGGTCGTGAGGTCGTCGGCGCGGCGGTCCAGGCCGTCGAGGTCGGTCCCGATCCCGGCCGGGATCACCGTGTTGTCTCCCGCGTCGATGCAGGGCGAGCCCGCCGCCAGGTGGAAATCACCGCCCAGAGGGTCGACGAAGAGCGGATTCGTGTCGAAGCACCCGGGGAAGTTGCCGGGCTCCAGCGGGTCCTCGCCCGCGGGAACGACCCAGAGATGCTCGACGCAGCAGTATGCGACGTCCTCGTTGCCCTTCACGTGTGTCTGGAGTCCGACGATCTCCGGTGAGCTCGCCGTGTTGTTCCAGAAGATCGAGTTGTCGATGTCGAGGAGGTGACTGCCGTAGGTGATCGCGCCGACGCCTTCCTGTCCGCTGTTGCCGACGAACGTGCAGCCGACGATGTGGGTCGTGCTCGCTGTGAAGGAGATCACCGCGACCCCGGCCCCGCCGCCTCCCTGGGAGACGGCGGGCGAGACGTCGTACGCTTGCACACTGTTGTCTTGGAACAAGCAGTTCGCGATCACCGTCCCGTTCCCGAAGTTGTAGATGCCGGCCCCGGCATGCGCGTCATTGCCATCGAAGAGGCAGTCGACGATCGTCGCGGGACCGAAACTGAAGATGCCGGCGCCCTTCGCGGCGGCGCTGTCGCCGGAGGCGTAGAAGTTCCGCGCGGTGTTGTTCACGAAGGTGCAACGAGCGACGTCCATCGTCGCGTTGATCCAGGTCGCGATTCCCGCCCCGCCACCTTCGGAGGAGCCGCCGCCCACCGCTTCGTTGTTCGTGAAGTGGCAGTCGCGGACCACGAGGTTGCCCGTGTCGCTGAAGATCCCGGCTCCGAATCCGAGCCATGCGATGTTGTCGACGAAAGTGCAGTTCTCGACGGTGATCGTGGGACCGCCGTTGTAGATCGCGCCGCCCCGGTACGCGTAGTTGCGTCGGAACGTGCAGTTGCGGATCGTCGGGCTCCCTCCATCGTTGAGGAGCCCCGATCCCCACGCTCCCCACGCGATCAGACCGACGATGGCCCCCGCCTCGACCGTGAAGCCGTCGAGCACGGCCGTGGAGTTCGTCCCTCCGCTGCGCACGACGTTCGAGCTGTTGTCGGCATAGCCGTCCCAGCCCGATCCCGGGGAGAAGGTGTCGTTGTCGCCGAGGTCCCCACTCAGGATCGTCTCGTTCGTCGCGACGTCGCGTTGGTCGACACGGGTCTCGGTCCCGTCGAAGCCGCCGAACAACGTCACGCCGCTGATCATGTGGAACGACGTCTCGACCGAGCCCCCGGGTTCGGCCGGATGGTAGGTTCCCGCCCGGACCCAGATCTCGGTGACTCCGGAACCCGGCGCAGCGGCGGTCGCCAGCGCGACCTGAAGGTCGGAGATCGGCTGGAGCCAACTCGAGCCGTCGCCACCCGACGCCGCGGCGGCGTCGACGTAGAGGATGGGTTGTGCGACGACGGGGGAGCCGACGAGCAAGACGAAGAAGACGGCACGGACGATGGAACGGTGCACGACGAATCCTCTCGGATCGATGGCTCGGTGGAACTTGCAGGATCGATGGGATTGGCCCGATCGGATCGAGCAACGAGACCGCCGAAGGGGGTCGAGGCCGCGCACTTCTCCGGAACTCGCTTCCTTACCGAGGTCGGCCCGAGTTCAAGACTTGAGCGCGATCGCGCGGTGCGAGCACTTCCTACGTGCGCCGAGCAGGATCGACAGGGTGTGCGGTCGCGGGGCTCCGGCGGCGTTGGCCGGTCACAGTCGGCCCGGCCGTTCGCGGCCAAAGCCCGACCGGACCACCAACGGAGCACGGAGACCAAAAAAACCGGGGCGGCGTCCTTTCGGACGCCGCCCCGGTCGGGGCTTTCTCTCGAGGAGGGGAGAGAAAAGGATCTATTTGCTGGAGGTCTTGGGACCGGAACTCTTCGACGGATTGGGAGTGGCGGCGGCCTTCGGCTTGGGCGGCATCTGCGCCTTCGGGGTTTCCTTGGCGGCCGGTTGCTTCGTTCCACTCTTCGGTTTGTCGGGGCTCACGGTAGTGTTCCTTTCGGTGGGGGCGAGTGTCGGTTCTTCGTGAACTCGGAGCATCGCCCGTCGATTCCGACGAGAGCACCGCTCGTGCCACGACCTCGGAATCCCTGGCCTCCTGCGAGACGTGGCGAACAGAGGCCGCGCGCCGCGGCAGCAGCTACCGTGCGTCGCGGCATCGGATGTAGAATGCGCCCGAATCGGGTGATTCCTGCCGAAGAGTCTCGGCGCCGGTTGGAGGCGTGTCGTGGTGGAACCGTTGGCGACTCCGCTCTCTCGCGCGCGACGCGAACCCGCGCTCTCCGACTTCGTCTCCGAGAGTCCGGTCATGCAGACGTTCCTCTCCGTCGTCGAGCGCGTTCGCGAAGCCGACACCACCTTGTTGATTCAGGGGGAGACGGGGGTGGGGAAGGAGCGGCTCGCGCGCGCGATCCATCGCGAGGGGCCGCGACGCGAAGGACCGTTCGTCGGCATCAACTGCGGAGCCTTTGCGGAAGGTCTCTTGGAGAGCGAGCTGTTCGGCCATGTCGAGGGGGCGTTTACCGGCGCGTCGCACAGCCGCAAGGGTTGCTTCGAGTTGGCCCATCGAGGCACGTTGTTCCTCGACGAGATCGGGG
>JAGQRC010000432.1 GCA_020425835.1 Planctomycetota bacterium
TGAGCGACACTGGCGATCGGTCGAGAATCCGCGCCCCATCGTCCGCCGTCGATCCGAGGTTCGGCCCCGAATGACGGCACCCTCCCGCAGAAAGAGCCGAGTTGCGCTCCGACGTCACGGTCATCGCCGCCGCCTGCAATGAGGAGAGTCAGGTCGCGGCCTGGCTCGAGACCGTGCGCTGGGCGGAGCGCGTCGTCGTCGTCGATACCGGTTCGCGGGACGGCACCATCGCCGCGCTCGAGGCGGCCGGCGTCGAGGTGCTCCGGATGGACGTCGGCGCCCCGGAGTCGGTCACCGGCGTTGCGGTCGTCCACGCTGCCAAGAACCTGGCGATCGACCAGGTTCGGAGCGGTTGGATCCTCGACCTCGATCTCGACGAGCGGGTCCCGGACGCCCTGGCCGACGAGATCCGTCGGGTGACCGATCGGGATGGAGCGGGCCCGATCGCCTATGCGATTCCCTTCCGTCACTACGTGTTCGGCCGTTGGCTGCAGCACGGCGGCTGGCGCGGCGCGCATCGTCGACTCTACCGCGCCGGGTGCGCTCGCTATCCCGAGGACCGGGCGCACTCGACGCTCGAGGTCGACGGCGAGATCGGTGAGCTGGAGCAGTTCGTCGTGCACTTCGCACACCCGACGATCCACGAGTTCCTCGTGAAGATGAACCGGTACACCAGTCACGATGCGCCGCTGATCGCCGCGCACGGCCGCGGGGGACTGCGCAATCGTCCACCGCTGCCGGTGAGCCGCTGGGCCTGGTCGCGGGCGGCGCTCTCCGTCTTCTGGAACCGTTACATCAAGGCGCGCGGATTCCGCGACGGCGTGGCCGGCTTCATCGTCGCGGTGGCGCTCGCCATGTACATCTTCGTCGAGCAGCTCAAGGTCTGGGAGCTCCGCAACGTCGTCGATGACCGCGAGCCCGAGGATCCCCGGGCGGGAGCGCTGGCTTGACCGACACTGCCGACCACTCCACCGACGCGTCGAGGTCGGCTCACGAGCCGGCGTCGATGCGCTCGCTGTTCACGTGGCTCTACGGCTTCGCGCGCCCCTACTGGCGCATGTTCATTGTCGTCTTCGTGCTGATGGTCATCTACGCGGCGAGCAACAACGTGCGCGTGGTGATGCTCGGCGTGATCTTCGACAGCGTCTTGGTCCCGATCGACGACGCCGCGGAGAAGAGCAAGATCGTCGACATCTACGAGCGGGTCGCGCCCGAGGAGTGGCATCTCCCGCGTGCCGAGTCGTTCCACGTGCGCGGCACCGCCTTCGAGATCGAGGAGGCGGTGCTCGACCCCGACGCGTCCGATGAGCCGCCATCCGCGAGCGACCTGATCGGTGGCAAGCCGCCGCGTTGGAAAGGGGTGTTCGACGCGCGGCCGGGTGGGTCGGCGCCGGCGACGGTTCGCGTGGAGAGTTCCCACGGCGTCGTGGAGTGGCAGTTCGACCGTCTGCGCGTCTCGTTGGCGGAGCCGCTCGCGGCGGAGGAGTCCGGCGTCTTCCGTTACCGCGGGCCGCCGGTCACGCTGGAGATCATCAACGGGGAGAGTGGCGAGAAGGGACGCGTTCCGTTCCTCGTCGGCTTCGCGATCGTCGGGGCGATCCTCGCCATCGTCATCGGGCTGTCCAACTTCGGTCGGCTCTACATGTCGCACGCGCTGATGGTGCGCGTCATCGCCGCGGTGCGCGGCCAGATCTTCCGCCACCTCTCGACGCTCTCGGTGGACTTCTTCCAAGGTCGGCGATCGGGCGACCTGATCTCCCGCCTGACCAACGATGTCGGATCGGTCCAGCTCTCGCTCCGCTATCTCTTCGGAGAGGCGTTCCAGCATCCGCTCAACATGGTCGTCGCGCTGTGCGTCGCCTTCTACGCGTCGCCGGAGTTGTCGCTCATTCTGTTCCCGCTGCTGATCCTCGTCGTGATCCCGATCGTTCGTCAGGGACGCAAGGTCAAGAAGCACGGGCGCGGTTCGCTCGCGCGCCTCGGCGAGGTGACCGAGGCGATGAACCAACTGCTGTCCGGGATCCGCGTCGTCAAGGCGTTCGGGATGGAGCAGGCGCAGAACCAGGAGTTCGATCAGCGCAACAACGAGTTCATCCGCTCGAACCTGAAGATGGTCCGCGCGAAGATGAAGGGCCGGAGTTTCTCCGAGGGGCTCTACAACCTGCTCGCTGCGTTGGCGATGTTGCTCGCGGCGTGGCTCCTCGTCTCCGGCATCATCCCGCTGACCTTCGGCGAGTTCACCGTCTTCTTCGGGGCGATCTCCAGCCTGTACCAACCGCTGAAGAGTCTCTCGCGCGCCTACAACACGGTGCAGGAGTCCATCGGGGCGGGGGACCGCATCTTCGAGATCCTGCGTTCCGAGTCGAACGTCGAGGATCGACCGGGCGCCGCCGCATTCCCTCCGATCGCTCGCGACATCCGATTCGAAGGGGTCTCGTTCCGCTACGCCGAGGACGCGCCGTGGGCCGTTCACGACGTGTCGTTCGTCGCGCCGCGGGGAGCGACCGTGGCGCTCGTCGGTCGATCCGGTGCGGGCAAGTCCACGCTGCTCGATCTCCTCGCGCGCTTCTACGATCCCACGGCCGGCCGAATCCTGATCGACGGCATGGACTTGCGCGATGGGACGCACGCCTCGCTCCTCGAGCAGGTCGCCATCGTCGGTCAGGACGCCTTCCTCTTCCACACGTCGATCGAGGAGAACATCCGGTTCGGGCGACCCGATGCGACGATCGAGGAGATCCACGAGGCGGCCCGCGCCGCCGCTATGCACGACACGATCCTCGCGATGCCGGACGGCTACGCGTCGGTGATCGGCGAGCGGGGAGCCAAGCTCTCCGGTGGACAGCGCCAACGGCTCACGATCGCGCGCGCCATCCTCAAGAACGCGGAGATCCTGATCCTCGACGAGGCGACGTCGGCGCTCGATTCCGAGAGCGAGCAGCGTGTGCAGGGTGCGCTCGACAATCTGATGCGCGGCCGCACCACGTTCGTGATCGCCCACCGACTGTCGACCATCAAGCACGCCGACCAGATCCTCGTCCTCGACGGCGGTCGGATCGTCGAGGTCGGCACGCACGAGACGCTCGCCACTCAGGAGGCCGGCTACTACGCGCGTCTCCTGCGGATGCAGGACGAGGGGTTCCAAGGTGCCCGCGCGTGACGGCGTCGCGGGTGGCGCGGGGTTCCGACCGATCGGCGTGTTTCGAACCGACGTGGAGTCCAAGGCCGCGGCGCCGCGGCAGTCGGGGCTCGGCCCGCCGCGAGAGGGTCGGATCGAGATCGAATCCGACTACGCCGAAGGGCTCGCCGATCTCGAGGGTTTCGACCGGCTCTGGGTGTTGTCGTGGCTCGACCGCGCGATCGGTTGGAAGGCGCGGGTCCGACCCCCTCGGGCCGACGCGCGGAAGGGACTGTTCGCGACGCGCTCCCCGCACCGGCCCAATCCGATCGGGCTCTCGTGCGTCGAGCTGGTGCGGGTCGAGCCGCCGATCGTCATCGTCCGTGGACACGATCTCCTCGACCGTACTCCGATCCTGGACCTGAAGCCCTACCTTCCCTACGCCGATGCGTTTCCCACGGCTCGCGCCGGATGGGTCGACGGCGTGGAGCGCTGTGACTACGCGGTCGAGTGGACGGTCGAAGCGCGCGCACGCGCGGAGTGGCTCGTCTCGCACGGCGTCGACGCGATCGGTGCGGTGGAGACGATCCTCGCCGTTCGGCCCCATCCGCGCGTCGGGCACCGCGTGCGCGACGTGGGCCGCGATGGGGCGTGGCACCTCTGCATCCTCGCGCTCCGCACGTGGAGATACGCGTTCCGCCGCGATGACCAGACGCTCAGCGTCGTTGTCGATCGGGTCTTCGGTGGGTACCGGGAGGCCGTGCTTCGCGGGGAGGAGCCGAGTCGGTGGGACGACGTTCCGCTCCATCGCGAGTTCGGACGACGCTTCGAGCGCGGATGCGAGGAGTCGCCGACGGGTGGTGTCGGTCCGGGCCCAGGGTTATAGTCCGGGTCCGACCGACGCGCGCGGCAGGGGCGGCCCCAGCAGTCGACATGCGGGGCCACAGCGCGACGATCGACGACTAGCGACGACTAGACGAACGACGACGAACGAAAAGGGTCCGACATGCGAGTTCCGCTCATCTTCGCTGCAATCGTCCTCGCGTTCGCGCTGTCCCCGGCGCCCGTGGCCGACAGTGCCGCCGACTCCGTGGAGATCGGTGTGATCGGCAACGTCGCCGACGCCGCCGAGGATGGCAAGTCCTTCGAGCTGAAGGCCAAGGGACTCCCGAAGAGCACCTTCGTCTTCGATGACAAGGAGACCAAGATCCAGAAGGT
>JAGQRC010000433.1 GCA_020425835.1 Planctomycetota bacterium
AGAAGCCGAGGACTCCGGGAAGCTCGACGAGGCGCGCGAGGAAGCGCTCGAGGCGAAGAAGGCCGCCAAGGAAGCGAAGGCGGACAAGTACGCCACCGAGGACTGGAACACCGGCGAAGGTCACCTCGCGAAGGCCGAGGAGAAGGAGAGCGCACGCTACTACGGGCGGGCGCAGAAAGCGTTCATCCAGGCGCGCCGCAACGCACAGAAGAACAGTGCCGCCCTCGAAGAGATCTTCGGGATGAAGGAGGAGTACGAGAAGGTCCGCGAGCAGGCGAAGAAGGCGGGCGCCGAGACGCTGCTGAAGGCGAGCTTCCAAGAGACCGAGGAGCGCTTCGCGAACGCCGTGGAGCGTCTCGAGGAGGGCAAGAAGAGCAGCAAGGGCATGATGCGCAACGCCGTCGACGACATGAAACTGATCGTCGAGCAGGTCGAGAAGAAGAAGAAGATCAAGCAGCGCGCGGAGGAGGCGAAGGCGGAAGAGCTCGCGGCCGAGCAGCGCGCGATCGAGGCCGAGGCGGAGCAACACGCGGCAGTCGACATGGACTACGCACGCACCGGTCTCCGTCAAGCGAGTCAGGCTCTCGAGGACGGGAAGTTCGAGACCGCCGAGCGCGGATTCCTCCGAGCGAAGAACGACTTCGCGTTTGCGATCGACAACGCGCAGCGCGCCAAGCAGGGACTCGAGATCGTCCAGCGTCCGGCCGACTCCGGTGACGGCGAGAACAACGGCCTCGACAACGGAGACGATTGGGGCAGCGGCGAGATCGACCCGGGCGGCATCGTCAAGCCGACACCCGGGGGCGGCGATGTCGAGCCGGAGTACGGGCTCGGCGACATCAACTCCGCCCTCGCCCGACTGTTCCAGGGCTCCCACGTCTACTCGGGTGGCATGCTGCAGCTCAGCTACAACGAGGACGGGCAGAGCCTGTCGAAGGACGTCGCAGTCGGTCTCGGCAAGATCGGCGAGAACGTCGTCTTCACCGGCAAGGAGCACACGGCGACCGACGCCTACTCCGTGGCCGGCAACTACGAGGGCTTCTTCGTCGTCAAGGCGGGATACAAGAACAAGATCAAGATGGTCGCGGACATCCAGTTCCAGTTGTTCGGCGCGACCCAGACCCACTTCCTCGAGCTGTTGCTGCTCTGGAACCCGTCGACCCAGTCGGGCTACGCGTTGCAGATCGGCCAATCGGGGATCAGCGGGATCAGCTACAAGGATGGCAACCCGACCGCGGGGAAGAAGAGCAAGTACACCAAGGACGCGAACCGCTGGCTCGACCGCAAGGTCTCTCACACCTTCGAGATCATCATCAAGCCCGAAGAGGGCGCCCGCTCGGGTGACGATGCCGACCGCGAGCTGACCGTCGCATTCGACGGCGAGATGATCATCCAGATGAAGGCGAACTCCTGGAGCCACGGCTTCTGCGGTATGCGCTGGAAGGACGCCAAGTGGTACGCGAAGTCCCTCGAGTTGACCGGCGAGCTCGACGAGGACTGGGCGAAAGACGCGCTGAAGAAGGTGGGCAGCGGCGACAGCGGCGGAAGCGGCGGCGGAAGCTTGGATTTCTAGCAGCCGTTGGGAATCTCATTCCGGCAGCGCTCGACGTGCTGCTCGCAACCCGCGGCGATGGCGGAGGGCGTCGAGTAGCCCTGGGCACGACGTGCCCGGGCCGCTCCCGATACTCCTGGACACTCTTGCCCTTGCAATCGGTCGCTCGCGCCGGCACCGTTCGACCTGCGTCCGTCGAGTCGGGTCGCCGTCCTCTGCCCCAGGAGTCCCCTTGAAAACCACTGTTCTCAATCCAGTTCACCGGGATCTGAAGGCTCGGCTCGTCGAGTTCGGCGGGTACGAGATGCCCGTCCAGTACGATTCGATCGTCGAGGAGCACCTAGCCGTGCGGCAACGAGCCGGGCTCTTCGACCTCTGCCACATGGGTCGATTCGTCGTGCACGGCCCTCGGGCGATCGAGGCCGTCGATCACGTCACCACGAACGACGTCGCCAAGATGAAGACGGGGCAGATTCGCTACTCGTTGGTCTGCAACGAGCGCGGAGGCGTCCGCGACGACGTGTTGGTCTATCGCATGCCCGATCACGTGCTCCTCGTCGTCAACGCCTCCAACCGCGACAAGCTGATGGCCTGGTTCGCCGAGCACCTCGTGCAGCCCGGAGCCTCGTTGCGCGATGAGAGCGAGGACGTGGCGATGATCGCGATTCAGGGCCCGCGGGCCGAGTCGCTCCTCTCCCCTCTGACGTCGACCACCTGGGTCGGCGACCTGTCCGCGCTCGGCTACTACAAGATGAGCGACGTCGTCGTTCGCGTCGGCGGCAAGGAGTCGCGTGGGCATGTCTCGCGGACCGGGTACACGGGAGAAGATGGATTCGAGCTCTACGTCCCGACCGAAGACGCGATCGATCTCTGGCACGAGATCTCGGAGCACTGTGCCCGAGCGCACGGCGCGGACGCGTTGCGTCCCTGCGGGCTCGGGGCGCGGGACACCTTGCGTCTCGAGGCGGGGATGCCGCTGTACGGGCACGAGCTCGACGAGGAGACCAACCCGCTCGAGGCGGGTCTCGACTTCGCGATCAAGCTGAAGAAGCCGGGAGGATTCATCGGGCGGGACGCGATGGTGGCGGCGAAGGCGGTGGGGCTGAAGCACGAGCTGCGCGCGTTCACCGTCGAGTCGAAACGCGTCGCCCGTGAGGGCATGGAGGTCTTCTCGGGCGAGCGCCGGGTCGGTCGCGTCACGAGCGGCGCCCCCTCGCCCACGATCGGACGAAACATCGCGCTGGCGTACGTCGAGCGCGACGTGCCCGCGGAGGCCGCCCTCGAGGTTCAGGTCCGCAAGGCCCGAGAGCCGCTGAGCCCCCACACCTTCCCGTTCTACAAGCGGGGTTGAAGTCCGACCCGAGCGACGCGGCGAAAAGAGGGGTTGAAGCGGGGCGAGTCGAGCGCAATAGTCGCGCCGGAGTCCCCGCTCGACGCTCACTCGGGGGAGGAGCGTGGCTTTCGGTGGAGGCGGGACCAGGAAAGAGGAAAGCCGCATGTCGACCAATGCTCCCGATGATCGTCGTTACGCTTCGAGTCACGAGTGGGCCGCCGAGAACGACGGCATCGTGACGGTCGGCATCACCGACTTCGCCGTCCACGAACTCGGAGACCTCGTCTTCATCGACCTGCCGGAGATCGGCGCGGAGGTGACCGCCGGTGAGGCCTTCGGCGAGATCGAGTCCGTCAAGGCGGTCAGCGAGCTCCTGGCCCCGGTGAGCGGGAAGATCGTCGAGGTCCACTCCGAGCTCGAGGACGCGTTGGAAACGCTCGTGGACTCCCCATTCGACGATGGATGGCTGGTCAAGATCGAGCCGAGCGATCCGTCTCAGTTCGAAGCGCTCATGACGGCGGATGCCTACGGCGACTCACTGCGAGACGAGGACTGAGACACCGGGTCCCGGTCGGGCGGCGCGCCGGTGATCGGGAGAGTAGTGGCGGCTCCACCGGTGGGCGCTATCGGGCGCCCCACCACTCTTCCAGCTCGGCGACGTCTCGACGGATCTGCTCGATCAACGCTTCCACCCCATCGAATCGCCGCTCGTCCCGAACCTTCCGATAGAGGAAGATCTCGAGATGGCGATCGTACAGGTCTCCCTCGAAGCCGTGGACGTAGACCTCGACCTTGTCGAGCTGCTCGTTGAAGTAGCGGCTGTAGTCCGTCGGGTCGTCCGGTCTCATGAAGGTCGGACGGCGACCGATGTTCACGAGACAGGGCAAGCGTCGCGCTTCGACATGGACATCCGCCGCGTACACACCGTGCGGCGGCACCGCCGAGTGGAACAGATCCAAGTTGGCGGTCGGGAATCCGATCGTCCTCCCCCTACCGTCGCCGTGGATGACGTTTCCGTAGAGCGAAACCGGTCGCCCGAGTAGCCGGCTCGCGTCATCCAGCTCACCCTTGAGAATGGCGTTGCGAACCTGCGTCGACGAGACGGGCCCCCCCTCGAGCAGAAACGGCGCAGCCTCCCGGACCTCGAGGTCCGCCAGATGGTCGCGGAGATAGACCGCGGTTCCCAGGGCGTCCTTCCCGAAGGACGAGTCGAAGCCCATCAAGAGCCGACGCGATCCGATGCGCTGGACCAAGATCTCCCGCACGAACGCCTCGGGAGACATCTCGGCCATCGCCTTGTCGAATCGAAGCACCACGGCGGCATCCAAGCCGGACCGCTCGAGCAGAACCAGTCGGTGATCGAGCGAGGTCAGCATCACGGGGGGGCGTCGCCCGAGCACCGCGAGCGGATGCCGCTCGAAGGTGATCGCGACCGACTCGCCGGC
>JAGQRC010000434.1 GCA_020425835.1 Planctomycetota bacterium
GACGGCCGAGTCGAGGAGCTCCGTTCCGGTGAGATTCGACACGTCCGCTCCGCCCCGCGGTCGTGACTCCCATCGAGCGTCGGGCGCGCACGGCCCGACGGTACTGGGTCGACGGCAGCGCACCCGCGACGTCGATCCGGCGGCGAACGAGGAGAGCTCGCATGGATGACCCCAGCCTCGACCGTTGGCGACGTGACGTCTACTCGCCGTTCGTCGCCCGGCACCCCGAGCGTCAGCCCGCGTTCGAGACGCCCTCCGGGCTCGAGCCCCCCCCGACGTATGCGCTCCCCGAGCAAGGCGTCGACGCGATCGGGCCGGGCGACCCCCCCTACGTTCGCGGCATCTACCCTTCGATGTACCGCGGGCGCATCTGGACGATGCGGCAATACGCAGGATTCTCATCACCCCGAGAGACCAACGAGCGATTCCGCTTCCTCCTGGAGCAGGGACAGACCGGCTTGTCGGTAGCCTTCGATCTCCCGACACAGATCGGCTACGACTCCGACGACGCGCTCGCTCGAGGCGAGGTCGGGCGGGTCGGCGTCCCGATCTCGACCCTCGATGATCTGGACGAGCTGTTCCAAGGGATTCCACTCGATCGCGTGTCCATCTCGATGACGATCAACGCCACCGCTTCGATCCTCATCGCGGCCCTCTGCGCCCTGGCTCGTCGGCGAGGGATCGCCGAGGAGAAGCTGCGCGGAACCGTGCAGAACGACATCCTGAAGGAATTCGTCGCGCGTGGAACTCAACGATTCCCGGTGGCCCCGTCTCTGCGGCTCGCTACCGACGTGATCGAGTTCGCGACGCAAGCCATGCCACGCTTCCACCCGGTGTCGATCAGTGGCTACCACATTCGCGAGGCCGGCTCGACCGCCATCGAGGAGGTCGCGTTCACGCTCTCCAACGGGATCGCCTACCTCGAGCAAGCACGTTCGCGCGGCCTGGATCTCGAGCGAGTCGGCCACCGCTTGTCTTTCTTCTTCAACGCGCACAATCACCTGTTCGAGGAGATCGCCAAGTTCCGTGCGGCGCGCGAGCTCTGGTATCGCATCTGCACGGAGCGGTTCGGGATGACCGATCCACAAGCGTGCCAGCTTCGCTTCCACAGTCAGACGGGTGGCTCGACGCTGACGGCTCAAGAGCCCGAGAACAACGTCGTCCGCGTCACGATCCAGGCGCTCGCCGCCGCCCTCGGCGGAACACAGTCCCTGCACACCAATGGAGCGGACGAAGCGTTGTCGCTCCCGACGCCGGCGAGCGCGAAACTGGCGCTCAGGACCCAGCAGATCCTCGCGCGCGAGAGTGGCGTGACCGAGGTAGCGGATCCGCTCGGTGGTTGTCCGTACGTCGAGGACCTGACCACGCGGGTCCGAGACGCAGCGGCCGCCCTCATCGCCGAGATCGATCGGCAAGGAGGCACCGTTGCGGCGATCGAGAACGGTTTCGTCCGGGGCCGTATCGAAGACAGCGCGTTCGAGACCCAGAAGCGCATCGACGACGGTTCGATGACCCCGGTGGGCGTCGAGCCCGGCGGCTCGATCCCCGATGCCCCGTTCGTCGTCGATCCCCGGGTCGAGGACGAGCGACGCAGTCGCCTCGCGGACTTCCGGGCGAATCGTGATGAGGCGGCAGCTCAGCGGCGTCTCGACCGCGTCGGCCGAGACGCGGCCGGTGACATCAACGTGATCCCGGCAATCATCGATGCGCTCGGTGACGGCGCGACCCTCGGAGAGATCGTTCGGAAACTGGTGGAGGTGCATGGGGAGTACCGCGATGTCGAATGACCGCCCGATCCGAGTTCTGCTCGCGAAGCCGGGGCTCGACGGCCACGACCGCGGGATTCGACTCGTCCTGCGTGCGTTGCGCGACGCCGGAATGGAGGTCATCTACACCGGCCTTCGCGCCACACCCGAGGAGATCGTGCGTGCGGCGATCGACGAGGACGTCGAAGCCATCGGGCTGTCGAGCCTGTCCGGCGCACACGAGACACACTTCGCCGAAGTTTCCCGGCGGCTGGCCGAGGAGGATGCCTCGGACATCCTCCTCTTCTGCGGCGGCATCATCCCGCAAGGCGATTTGCCCAAGCTCCACGCCGCGGGCTTCGACGGCGTGTTTCCACCCGGCACGCCACTGGATGACATCGTCCACTACTTGCGGAGCAAGCTGCGACCCGATTCGAGTGGAGCGGCGTCGTGAGCCGTTCGGGCCAACCGGAGTCGTTGCGACTCGACCACGTCGGCATCGCGGTCGCCCGCCTCGATGACGCGCTCGCGTTCTGGACGGGGCAACTCGGTGCGACGTTGAAAGGGATCGAGGAGGTCGCTTCGCAGAAGGTGCGGGTGGCGTTCCTGGTCACCGGAGCCTCCAAGACAGAGTTGTTGGAGCCGATCTCCGAGGACTCTCCCATTGCCAAGTTCCTCGCCAGCGGCCGCTCCGGCGTCCACCATCTCGCGTACCGTGTCGACGACATCGACGCACGTCTCCGAACGCTCGCTCGGGACGGTGTTCGACTGATCCACGAGCGGGCGGTCCCGGGCTCCCGCGGAACGAAGGTCGCGTTCATTCACCCGAAGTCGGCCGACGGAGTACTACTCGAACTCGTCGAGTATCCGGAGTCCGAGAGCGATTCGAGAGGTCCCCATTGAAAGAGCCCGTACGCCAGCGAACTCGCGAACTCCGCGAGCAGGCCGCTTTGGGTGGCGGCGAGTCACGCATCGCCCGACAGCACGATCGCGGGAAGCTGACGGCGCGCGAGCGGATCTCCGTGCTCCTCGACCCGGGGACGTTTCGGGAGATCGACGCCTTCGTCAAGCATCGTTGCCGAGACTTCGGGATGGAGAAGCGGGTCGTCCCCGGTGACGGCGTGGTCACCGGATGGGGAGAGATCGACGGCCGTCGCGTGTTCCTGTTCAGCCAGGACTTCACGGTCGAGGGAGGGTCACTCTCCGCGACCAACGCGGCCAAGATCGTCAAGATCATGGAGATGGCGCTGAAGGCGGGATGCCCCGTCGTCGGACTCAATGACTCCGGCGGGGCGCGCATCCAAGAGGGAGTCGCGAGCCTCGGCGGCTACGCGGACATTTTCCTGAGGAACACGCTCGCGTCCGGAGTGATCCCTCAGATCTCGGCGATCCTCGGTCCGTGCGCCGGCGGCGCCGTCTACTCTCCAGCGATCACCGACTTCATCGCCATGGTCGACGGTACCAGCTACATGTACGTAACCGGTCCCGACGTCGTGAAGACCGTGACGCACGAGGAAGTCTCGCACGACCAGCTCGGCGGAGCTCGAACCCACAGCTCCAAGAGCGGCGTCGCCCACTTCCTGTCGGCGAACGAGCGGGACTGTCTGGAGAACCTCCGGCGGCTGCTGTCGTACCTTCCGTCGAACAATCTCGAGAGTGCCCCCATCGTGCCGTGCAGCGATCCGGCTCACCGCGCGGATCCCGAGCTGGCGGAGATCGTCCCCGCAAGCTCGGAGAAACCCTACGACATGAAGGAGATCATCCAACGGGTGGTCGACCGCGGGAGTTTCCTCGAGGTGCACGAGCACTACGCCCGGAACATCATCGTGGGATTCGCGCGCCTCGGCGGGCAATCGATCGGTATCGTCGCGAATCAGCCGAGCGTGCTGGCCGGCTGCCTCGACATCGACGCGAGCAAGAAGGCCGGACGATTCATCCGGTTCCTCGACTGCTTCAACATTCCGATCGTCACCTTCGTCGATGTGCCCGGCTTCCTCCCCGGAACCGATCAGGAGTGGAACGCGATCATCACCAACGGGGCGAAGCTGCTCTTCGCCTACTGTGAGGCGACCGTTCCGAAACTCACGGTGATCACCCGCAAGGCGTACGGTGGCGCCTACGACGTGATGTCCTCGAAGCACATCCGGGGCGATCTGAACTTCGCCTGGCCGTCCGCGGAGATCGCGGTGATGGGTGCAAAAGGCGCGGTCGAGATCATCTTCCGCAAGGAGATCGTGGACGCGGAGGATCCAGCCGCCGTCGAGTCGGCACGGACGGCGGAGTTCGAGGAACTCTTCGCCAACCCATTCACGGCGGCGGAGCGCGGCTATGTCGACGACATCATCGAAGAGCCCGAAACCCGCGGTCGACTGATCGAGGGGCTCGCCCTGCTGTCGGGCAAGCGGGACCAGAACCCGCCCAAGAAACACGGAAACATTCCGCTATGACCGACTCACCTCCCGTTCGAAAGCTGCTCGTCGCGAACCGGGGCGAGATCGCGTGCCGCGTGCTCCGCGCGGCGCGCGCGCTCGGCTACCCGACCGTCGCCGTGTTCAGCGCGGCCGACCGCGACG
>JAGQRC010000435.1 GCA_020425835.1 Planctomycetota bacterium
GGAGACACTCCGCATCCGTCGGTACCGTCGAATGAACTCGAGAATCGAGACTTGGCGGTCGGTGTAGTACATGGTCCCTCACTCCGACGAGAGCGGCCGTTCGACGAACCGGTCGCTCGCTCATGCGATGAAGAAGGCGACCCCCAACACCGCGACGATGAGTCCGACCGTCACGAAGAGTCCGGACAGTCCCTCGTCGGCCATCACGCTCGGCTGCAGACAAAGCGTCTCGTCGAGTCGCGGCGCGGCGTCCGCCCCATCTCGCCGAGGCGAGTGGATGAAAGCACGCGCGCGCGCCACGAAGGCGCGGTGCTCTTCGATCGAGGAGAAGCCGTGTCGGCGGGCGACCCAGTACTGCCGCAAGGTGCCGACTCCTTCGCGAACCCTGGAGCGCAGATCGAGCCGCTCGGCTCGACTCGGACCGCGTCGGGGCGCGTCGCGATCGAAGTGTCCCGTGTCGACGATGTCCGAGGAACCCAGTGCTCCATGAGCGCTTCCCGGAACGGGTGCGCTCGCCCAACTGAACCGGCGAACGGCCGGCGAGAGGTGGGAACGGTGGGTCGTCGGCGACTCGTCGGGCATGGGACTCGAGCCGTTCGACTCGATGACGCGCCGGTCGTCGGCACAACCGTCCGAGTTGGCCGTGAAAGGAAGCTGGAGCTGGTGATCGAATCCACGAGAACTGGCGCGAGCACGAGAGCGAGCCATGACTGGATCCTTCCGTCTGCCACTTTCGAGGATCGGGAACCTGTCGAACGTTGGGCCGTGTCGAGTGCGGTGCCATCAACCACGTCAGGGCCATCGACCGCCGTCGACGGCTGTCCGATTCAGCACGAACATGCTGTCCGATCTGACTGAGGACCTGTCCGATCTGAGCGAGGACATCTCGGCGCGAACATTGATTCCCGCCGGGGGATTTCCTACCTTCGCGGCGATGTTCGGGAAGCTAACCTAACAAAAGCCGAACATCAATCATCTTCTTTCGCGGCCCGGAATCCGTCCCGGCTGCGAGCCCCCTCTTCCCCACTGCCCCTGGAGGGCGAGGAGAACTGCCGTGAAGCCGGTTCGCCCCGTGTACATCGCCGGCGGCGCGCACACGCCGTTCATCGGAAAGTTCCACCCAGACTTCATTTGGAAGGGACACCCGGACTTCGGGAAGAAGGAGAACCCCGACCTCGAGCACTATGTGACGCGACCGCCGCTCGACGCGCTCGAGACGTACGGGATCGACCCCGCCGCCGTCGACGGTGGGGTCGTGAGCAACTTCGTCGGGGAGTGTTTCGCCCAGCAGGGGCACCTCGGATCCATGCTCGCCCGAGCTCATCACGACCTCGAGGGCAAACCCTACATGCGTGTCGAGGGCGCGTGCGCGTCGGGCGCGCTGGCGCTGGTTTCGGGCATGCAGATGATCGGTGCCGGGATGGACGTCGTCCTCGTGGTCGGCGGCGAAGTGCAGACCACGGTGAACGCCAAAGAGGGAGCCGACTACCTCGCGCGCGCCGCTCACTACCGCAAGCAACGGGAGATCGACCCTTTCACCTTTCCGTGCCTGTTCGCACGTCGCATGAAGGCGTACTGCGAGAAGTACGACATGGACCCCGGCGCCGTCGCACCGATCGTCGCGAAGGCCTACGCGAACGCCGCGAAGAATCCGTTCGCGCACATGCAATCGGTCTCGATGGACATCGAGAAGGCGTCGAAGGCCTCGGACGCCAACCCGGTCTTCCTCGACAATCCCGAGTACCGTGACTTCCTGAAGATCAGCGACTGTTCGCAGGTCTCCGACGGCGGCTCGTGTGTGATCCTCGCCTCGGGCGCGGGGCTCGACAAGCTCGGCATCTCTCCGGCCGACACTGTGGAGATCGTGGCGTACGGTCACGCGACCGGCCCGCTCGGCGAGGTCGAGGATCTCTGCGAGTTGACCAATACCACGCGGGCGGCGAACGACGCCTACGTCTCGGCCGGCTGGAACGCGGACGATCTCGAGGTCGCCGAGGTCCACGACTGTTTCTCGATCACCGAGGCGCTCATGACCGAGGCGTTGGGATTCTGCGGTCCCGGCGAGGGCGTCCAGTTCGGCGCCTCCGGCGAGACCTCGCTGACCGGGCGGATCCCCGTGAACACCGGAGGCGGTCTCATGGCCTTCGGCCACCCCGTCGGGGCGACCGGCGTGAAGCAGGCGTTCGAGATGTTCCGTCAGATGACCGGTCGCTGCGGCGACTACCAGCTGGCCAAGGTGCCCACCCGGGGCGCCACCGCGAACATGGGAGGTGACGATCGGACGTCGGTCGTCGCGCTCTACCGCAAGGTCCAGAGGTAGGTCCGTGACGACGGTCCCGGAGGCGATCCTCGATCGACGCTCGATCCGACGATTCGAGGATCGCCCCGTGTCCACGGCCGACCTCGACCGCATCCTCCGCTTGGCGGTCGCGGCCCCCTCCTCCTACAACCTGCAGCCGTGGCGCATCGTCGTCGTCCGCGACGCCGAACAGCGTCAGCGTCTCCACGCCGCTTGCTATCGGCAGCCGCAGATCCGGAGCGCTCCGGTCACCCTGGTCTTCGCCGTGTCGATCGGACAATGGCGGCAGAAGCTCCCTCGGATCTCGAAGCAAGGGGTCGACAACGGCGCCTGGCCGGAGGGGAACACCGTCGCCGCGTGCGAAATGATCGTCGGTTTCCAGGAGTCGCTCCACCAGCGAGGACTCCTGCGCGAGTACGCGATCAAGGACGCGATGATCGCAGCGACGCAGGCGGCCCTCGCGGCACAGTCCCTCGGGCTGTCGAGCTGCTTCATGAACGGTTGGCAGGAGGCCGCGATCAAGGAGATCATCGGCGCCGACGACGACATCGCGATCGCGGTGCTGCTCCCGATCGGCTATCCCGAGGAGACTCCGCCGAATCCCGGACGGCTTCCCCTACACGAGACGGTGTTCCAGGAACGGCTGGACTGAACGCGCTCGAGCGGCGTCCGCTTCAGCGATCGGAGTCGGTCGGTTCCGAGACTCGTCGCGGGATCGTCGATGTCGGCGGCTCTGCCCCGCGCCGCCGGGCGACGATCGCCTCGCGCTGGAGCTGGAACACGAGTCGACTGATCTTGTCGCGCTCGGCGACCGGAAGTCCGGTGTACTGGAGCCCGAACCGTCTTCGGCCATCTTCCCGCGGCGAGAGCTCATTGATCACTCGCGCCATGATCTCTTCGCCGCCAGCGGCCTGGAAGTCGGGCACCGAGACGTAGTCGCCGGGTCGCAGGTCGACATCGGTGACCAGTCGGAAGCCGCCCGCGCTCAAGTCGTCGCACTCCCCGTCGAACACCCCCCCGGATCGTGGCTCCCGTCCGAGCGCTTCACTGGCCGACTCGAGCGGGACATGGAGGAAACGGAGCTGCTCCGAGTAGGGCACTCGCACGTAGATGCGCTTCTGCTGACGCTCGACCGAGTGCGGGACCAAGGTGATGAGGAACCCCGGCCCTTTCGGACGGAGCTCGCGAACTTCGGTCTGACAGAGATAACCGGCGTCGTTCGGGCGCCAGAAGTAGACCTGGATGTTCTCTCCGGAGCGGAACGGCGCCGCCTCCTCCGCCTCCAAGAAGCGGAACACGAGATGAATGTCGTCGCGGTGCACGAGGACCGCGCGCACGCAGTAGCCGGAGTTCTCGCCGAGCCCGAAGACCTCGACCTCTTGGTTCAGCTCGAGCAGGACCTCGGCACCGGACGCCGTGCGACGGGGAAGCGGGACCGATCGCCCTCCGCCCTCGCGATCCCATCCGAGCTTGCGTCGAACGGTCGCGAGCGCACGCTCTTGCTTCGGGTCGCCGCGGAGCACCTCGGGGCTGTACTCGACCGCGCGCTCGAACGCTCCGCGATCGGTGATCAGACGCACGGGGTCGAGATCGTGGGGCGCACCGAGCCGCGCGATGAGTTCCCGTTCCGCCGCCTCGAGTCCGTAGCCCTGGAGTGTGCGCTGCCAGGCGGGAAGCCGCCGGCGTCGGCCCGACCGGGGCCAGCGTCGTTGCAGCAATCGTTGTCCGTAGTACAGGGCGAACGCGAGGCCCACCGCTCCGCCCGCGTACTGGAGGAATCGCACGACCGACGTCGGGTCCGACTTGCGGAGCCGGAGCTTGCCGACCAAGTCGTTCTCGCCATCGACGAACTGAGCAGAGCAGACGCTCGGGGCGAGGAGGACGCCCGACAGAACGAGGGCGCAGAGCCCCGTCAGGAGGCACCGATCGTGTCGCAAGGTCGCCGGGCTCCCTTCGAACAGGGCGAGCCGAGTCCGTCTACGGACGGATCTCCCCTACGAGATCGGACGGCTGGGGCGA
>JAGQRC010000436.1 GCA_020425835.1 Planctomycetota bacterium
CCTCCGGTCCCGCAGCCCTCGTCGGACTCGCGGAGGAGATCGGCACGATCGAGCAGGGTAAACGCGCGGACTTGGTCTTCTTCGACGGTGACCCGTTGCGGGTCGGCACGCGGGCGACCCGCGCGATGGTCGGTGGGAAGCTCGTCTGGGAGGAGGCCGCTGATGGCCACGAGTGATCGGTGTGTCGGAGCCCTGACCGCGCTCCTCCTGGTGCTCGGCCTGGGTGCATCCATGGCGTTCGCGAGCGACTCGTCATCTCCCGCGGCGGTGGCCGCGGACGAGGGGAGCGAAGAGTCCGCGAAGAAGCCTCCCGAGGACAACGGCGAGGAGCAGAAGAAGGACGAGCCGAAGGAGCACGAGGACCACTACCTGGCGATCGTCGGTGGCCTCGTCCATCCGTCCGGTGGCGAGATCCTCGAGGGCGTGACGATCCTCTGCAAGAACGACCGGATCGTCGCGATGGGGCCCCACGTGACGATTCCGGAAGACGCCGAGACCATCGACGCGACGGGGTATCACGTCTATCCGGGCCTGATCGGGATCGACACTCGACGCCTGGTCGGCGGACGCTCCTCGACGGATGTGTTCAGCATGAACGTGACCCTCGCGCTCGCCGCGGGTCTCACCACCGTCGTGAACGGATCGAGCGTCCTCAAGCTCACTTTCGGAACGCTCGAGGGACACGAGCTGAAGACCGGCACGTTCGAGGGCATCGACTACTCGACACGGGACCCCGGCCGACGGAAGCGTTTTCGGGACTCGCTCGAGCGCATCGTCCAGTATCGGCGCGAGGTCGAGGCCTACGAGGAAGAGAAGCGCACCAACCCGGAGGCGAAGAAGCCGGACGACAAGTGGATCCGCGGGGACTACGCCAAGGCGAAGCGCCTGATGGACCGGGAGGTCCCCGGGCTCGCCACCGTCCAGACCTCCGAGGACATCATCGCGTTGACCGGACTCGCGAAGCAGTACGGATTCGAGTTGATCCTTCGCGGCGCTCGCGAGGGCTACATCGTCGCCGGGGACATCGCGCGTTCGGGGGCGGCCTGTATCGTGAGTCCGCGCGACCGGGCGGACCGGGATCCCGAGCGGATGCGTCCCAACGGCGCCTCGCCGGAGAACGCGCGCATCCTCTACGAGCACGGCGTTCCGATCGTCATCACCCCGCAGCAGAGCGGCATCTCCCTGATGGGCGTGGCGGGGCGCGATCTCGCGCACCTTCCGATGGAGGCGGCGTTCGCGGTGCGTGGGGGACTGCCCGAGGAAGCGGCCATCGACGCGATCACCATCGAGCCGGCGCGGCTCCTCCGGGTGGACCACCGCGTCGGATCGATCGCCGTCGGCAAGGACGCCGACTTCGCGATCACCGATGGCGACCTGCTCCACTACATGACGCTCGTCCGCTGGACCGTCGTCAACGGAGAGATCGCTTACGACAAGGCGAAGGACTCGCTGTACGACCACATTCGCCCGAACGGCGATCGCGACGCCCCACCCCCGGACGACCACTGGCCCCGAAGACTCGGCGAGGACTGGTAAGGTCGAGAGCTTCGTCCGTGCCTCACGGTCGAGCCCCTGGGGACCAGGTCGCCCAGGGGCTCCCCTTTTTGGACTACCCCCCCCCCCCGGGGGTCGAGTATGCTGCCTGCGTGTCGCCTTGCCTTCAGGTGTCACTCGCCAAGTCGCGGCTTGGACCTGCGGGAGGAGCAGTGAGTGGACAGGGAGCAGGTCATGAGTCGCTTCGTGGTCCTCGGGATGACGCTCCTTCTTGCCGTAGCCTACGTACTCACTTGGTCGTCAGTGCGTGATTCGATGGGACAGTTGCGGGAGAATGACCGGCGACTTGCCGAAGGAATCGACGCGGTATCCAGGCGACTTGACGAGTTCGGCAGCCGCTGGGTCGCGGGACGGAGTGCCGTGGGAATACCTGCAACGCCAGACGCTGACGCCGTCCGGGCGCCTAAACCCGAACCCGAAGGCGACACAGTCGCGGTGACGCCCGCCCGTCATGGGCAAGAACCGTCTGAGTGGCCGTTCTTGGGCGAAGCTGACTTGCCCGAGCAGTTTCAAGGGCGCTTCGGTCCGCGAGAGCTGTTTCTGGATGTCGGCGACGGTGGCGTGGCGCGCCTCGCCTTTCCCAGCGGTTTCGATCCCTACTCCAATGCTGAGGCGCGCAAGCTATCGGAAGACCTCCTGCTCGCGTACTTGGACATGCACGACATGCGAGCGGCCGAGATTGCCAGGCGCCTCGACAGCCGGGACTACTCTTGCTTTGCCGATTTCGATAGTGCCAGTGACAAGTTGACGACGCTCAAGGCCTCGGGGCGGAAGGCTGCCATTCGAGAGCTCCCCACGGGGGAGTTTGCCGTGTTGGATCTCACTGAGGAGTCCGATCCATCAAGGTCCGTCAGGGTGCGTGATCGCGTTCTGGAGCTTTGTAACGCGCTGAAGAGGTTTGAAGCAGACACCCCGTACTTTGCGGTCTACGAGTCTGACTTTCAATTCAGAGACCCCTAGAAGGAGGTTTCACCATGAGCTTGTCGAAAGCGCTGTTGTTCATGGTCATTCTGAGTTGGCTCGGTTTCGTCGTTCTGGAGGCTGAGGCTGCGGACTACTGTGCGTTCAACCCCACGACGTACATCAACAAGTCGACGCTGAGCAACTGTTCTCTCGTGCTGAGTGACAACACGACGTTCAGTGATTGTCCATGCGTCATCGAGCTGGACGTCTCGCTGTACGTCTACTCGTGCGCTCAGTTCGCCGTGTCGGTGAACGGCAACTGGATTCCGAATCCGTCCCCGACTTGGTATCAGCTCTTCAGCTTGAACTGCAACGAGTCCTATCATGCGTTCGCCACCGTGACTTGCAGCAATAGCTGCGGAGGTGTGTCGAAGTCATTCATCGTTGCCGAGTACTTGGGAGACTGTGATCAACCATGTGGGGAGACGTAGGGAATCGCGGGTCCCTCAAGCCAAGCTGGACGCGTTGACTGTCCGCGACGCTGCAGAGGTACCCGAGCTGCGTCGTCCCCCTGGGGGCGCGCCTTGCGAGTGGGTCACTCCGGTTTAAGGGGCACTGCGTCCTCCAACGGTCTGGCTTGGTCGCTTCTTTCCGGACGCAAGTCTTCAGTCACTAAATCGGAGCTGTCTCGAAAACTCCTCGACGTTGCGGAAGGGAGTCGTCTCGTCCTCGCCGCGGTCAGTGTCACCGGAGAATCAGCCGGTGCGTTGGATGAGGTGGTAGCCGAAGGCGGTCTCGACGACGTCGCTGGTGCCGCCGATCTCGAGGCCATAGGCGGCCTTCTCGAACTCGGGGACCATCTGGCCGCGACCGAACTGGCCGAGGTCGCCGCCCTGTTGCCCCGACGGGCAGTCCGAGTGCTCGGCGGCGAGGGTCGCGAAATCGGCGCCTCCGGCGATCTGATCGCGGAGGTCCTGAATCTGGGTCTGGGCTTCCTCCTGCGAGCGCGTGGCGCTCGAGCGCGACGAGCCGGCGTACATCAGCAGGATGTGAGAGGCGCGAATGGAATCGGACATGGGAGTCCCTTCGACGGAGTGAGGCGACGACATCCGCTCGGGGAGGGCGCCGGCTTGGTTTCTCGGAGCGGAGTTCTTTCTCCGGACGGGGTCTCTCTTCGGAGCAGCCTGTGGTCCCGGAGAGACCCCCGGCATACGCCGTCGAGCGTCGAATTACAAGGGCCGGAGGTCGGGGTCACAGGGTCTCGTCGTCACCGAACAGCTCCAGTTGCCCAGTCGGCTCCGGACGCGCGACGCGTTCACCGGAGCGACCGGAAGATGGCGGTGCGAACTCCGGAGTCTCGGGTCGCACGAAGAGCAGGTGCGAGGTCGACACCGTCGGGCGATAGAGCCGGCGCACCGCGCCCTCGTACGCCGCGAGCTGCGAGGTGTACCTCTCGGTGGCGCGCTCCTGGTCGCGCTGCGAGCTCCAGCGGTCGCTCTTGTAATCGATGACTTCCGCGTAGATGACCCGTCCGTCGCGCGCCGCGAGCACCAGCCGATCGATGGTGCCGGACAGGAGGCGTTCGGCATCGCCGAGCGCGAACGGGGCTTCGTTGGAGACTTCGACGGTGCAGTCCTCGAAGGCCGCGCCACTCGCTGTACGCAACCGCCGGGCGAAGCCGCGACGCGAGAGCCACTCCTCGAGACGCTCGATGGAGCAATCACCCAGCTCGGGCGGGACGCCGACGAGATCGTCCCACCACTCGATCGACTCGAGGGCTCGGTGGATGCGTTCCCCCTCTTCGAGGGACGTGGAGCGCGGGGGTCGCAAGAGTTGATCGCCTCGGACCCGAGAATCG
>JAGQRC010000043.1 GCA_020425835.1 Planctomycetota bacterium
CGCCGAGGGCCCGCGGGCGTCCGCGGCGTTCCCGCGAGGACGCGCGAACGTCCGGCAGCGGCGGGCCGCGGATCCTAACCGCGATCGAGGCCGACATCTCGCCGATTCGAACCGTTCGCTTCGAGCTGCGCCCCTTGGAGGCGCCACGGGGTTGCCGTATCCTCGATGGTCCGTTCGCTCGAGTTCGTCGCTCGAGTTCGGTGCTTCGTTTCGCCCCTTGGCGACGAGCCCTGGCCAAACAGAGGAGACAACTTGAAGAGACGAGACTTCCTGAAAGCCGGCGCGGCCGCCGGTGCGGGTGCTCTCCTGGGCGCCGGCGCCCCGCTGCGAGCCATGACTCCGCCCACCAATCCAACGCGAGTCACACCGATGGTCGTGTCGACGTGGAGCCACGGTCAGTTCTGCAATCAGGGCGCGCTCCAGATCCTCCAGGTGGGCGGAACCGCGGTCGACGCCGTCGAGCTCGGCGTGTCGATCGTCGAGAGCGATCCGAAGTGCGACAGCGTCGGCTACGGAGGGCTTCCGAACGCCGAGGGTGTCGTGCAGCTCGACGCGGCGATCATGAACGGAAGCTCGCTGGAGGCAGGAGCCGTCGCTGCACTCGAGCGGATCAAGAACCCGATCCGCGTGGCGCGCAAGGTCATGGAGGAATCCCCACACGTGATGCTGGTCGGCGATGGTGCCCGCCGCTTCGCCGCCGAGTTCGGGATCCGCGAGGAAGACCTGCTGACCGAAGACTCGAAGAAGAAGTGGGAGGCGTGGAAGCAGAGCGGCGCGAAGAAACTCGACGGACACGACACCATCGGAGCGATCGCGATCGATCGCGGTGGACAGATCGCCGCCGCGTGCACGACGAGCGGCCTCGCCTGGAAACTCCCCGGACGGGTGGGCGATTCCCCGATCGTCGGAGCCGGACTCTACGCCGACAGTGATGTCGGCGCATGCGTCGCGACCGGGTGGGGCGAGGAGATCCTCAAGGTCTGCGGCTCGTTCCTCGTGGTCGAACTGATGCGTCAGGGCCGAACGCCGGAGGAGGCAGTGGTGACTGCGCTGGACCGAATGATCGCGCGCGACGGCATCAACCGACGCCGTCTCTCGGCATTCCTCGCGGTGCGCATGGACGGCATGGTCGGGTACGGGTCGACGACCCCCGGCTTCCAGGTCGCGATCTCCAAGGAGGGCAACAGCCAGCTGATCGATGCTCCCAGCCGGGTCGCCCCGAACTCCGAGAAGGACAAGTAGTCGTGCTCGACCTTCGTGTCCTCGCTTGGCTCTCGGCCGTGTGGATCGTCTTCGCCGGACGAGCAGCCGGGGCGGATCCGCCGGCGGTGGAGACGAAGCACGGGATGGTGGTCGCCGCCGAGCCGCTCGCCGCGGAAGCCGGCGTGGAGATGCTGCGCCGAGGTGGGAATGCCATCGACGCCGCGGTCGCGACGGGGTTCGCGCTGGCGGTGACCTACCCGGTCGCCGGGAACTTGGGTGGCGGCGGGTTCCTGCTCGCCGTCCTGCCCGCGAACGCGGAAGAGCCGGAAGGCGCTCCAGCGCGAGAACCTCGACGGATCGCGCTCGACTTCCGCGAGACCGCGCCCGCACTCGCCCACCCCCGGCTCTTCGTGGAAGCGAAAGAGCGTGGCGTCGAGTCCGCGTCGACGCTGGGTCATCTCGCGGCGGGTGTTCCCGGATCGGTCGCCGGCCTGCTCCATGCGCTCGAACAGTGGGGCTCGCTCGATCGCGCGACCGTCCTCGCTCCAGCGATCCGGCTGGCGCACGAAGGATTCGCGGTGCCCCGCCGCACGGCGGACTTCCTCCGCGACCCCGACATCGCCGCCGGCATGAGGTCGTTCGAGTCCACCGCTGACCTGTTCTACCCCGGCGGCGAGCCACTGGCCGAGGGGGCCCTGCTCCGTCAGCCCGACCTCGCCCGAACACTCGAGCGCATCGCCACGCAGGGTCGGTCGGGGTTCTACTCCGGGGAGACCGCCGAACGGATCGTGGCAGAGATGGCTCGGGGAGGCGGGATCGTGTCGCGAAGCGACCTCCTCGAGTACCAGCCGGTCGAGCGCCCTCCGATCGAGTTCGCATTTCATGGAGTCCGGCTGGTCACCATGCCCCCGCCGTCGTCGGGTGGAGTCTGCCTCCAACAAATGCTCGCGATACTCGACCGGTTTCCACTGCGCGAGCTGGGACACAACTCCTCCGCGACCCTTCACCTCCTTGCGGAAGCGATGCGCCGCTCGTTCGCCGATCGGAACCGGTTCCTCGGCGATCCGGACGATCAGGCGCTCCCGTTGGCAGAGCTCCGATCCGCCCGCCGGCTCGATGCGCTCGCGTCGACGATTCGCCTGGACCTGGCCACACCCTCGGAGACGCTGCTCGACACGCCCCTTCCTTCCCCCGAGGGAGAGCAGACGACCCACTACTCGGTCGTCGACGCATGGGGCGGCGCGGTCTCGGTGACCACGACCCTGAACGGCGCTTTCGGATCGAAGGTGTTGGTCCCGGGAGCGGGCTTCCTGCTCAACAACGAGATGGACGACTTCACGACTCATCCGGGCCAGCCGAACCTCTACGGGCTCGTCCAAGGCGCCGTCAACGATGTGCGCGCCGGTCGACGTCCCCTCTCCTCCATGACTCCGACCATCGTGCTGGACGATCGCGGCGTTCGCCACGTGCTGGGAACGCCGGGTGGGCCCACGATCATCACCAACGTGTTGCAGGTGTTCTTGGCCCTCGAGGTCTTCGATCTCGAGCCGCAGGCGGCGGTGAACTCACCGAAGATCCACCACCAGTGCCTCCCCGATCGGATCGACATCGAGCCGGGGCTCCCGCTCGACGTCTGGGACGGACTGCGCCGTCGCGGTCACGCCGTTCGTGAGCGCGAGAGCATCGGTGACTTCCAACTGATTTCTCGTCGGCCCGAACGGGGCCTGCTGCTCGGCGCGAGCGACCCTCGCGGCGGCGGTGCCGTCCGTGGATACTGACGACCACTTCGAAGAAGGGACTTCGCATGCGCGGTTCGGGCACCGTCCGTCGGGCAACGGGCTGTATCGGCTTCTGGTTGGGCTCGGCCCTCTTCTGGTCGACCTTCCAAGGGGCACCGGCTACGGCGTCCGAGTCGTTGGCGATGGTGCGGGACGACGGATCCTACCCGACGTTCTGGACCCGAGCGCGGGACGCCCACGAGAAGGCGAAGAAGTCTCGCGTCGGCATCCTGTACTGGTTCCCGATCAAGGGGACGAGTGAGCTCCACTCGATCTTCTCGGAGGAACCGATGAACGAACTCTCCCGGCGAGTGGTCGTCGTCAACGTGGACGAGAACTGTGGCGAGCGCGACGAACTCCGCAAGAAGTACGAGGTGCCGGACAAGTATCCGACCTTCGTGCTGACCGATTATCACGGCAATCTCATCCAGCCCCCGCTCGCGCTCAAGCGCGGGCTCTCGCAGAAGGTCGATCCGATCAAGACCTTCGAGAAGCCACTGAAGAACGTCCAGAATTGGGTCGACGCCCAGGAGGCTCGCTTGGCGAAGGACCTCTCCAAACTCGAGAAGGAGCTCGAGCGGAAGAAGTACAAGCGAACGATCCCCAAGCTCCTGGAGATCACTCGCTTCTCCGGGTTCCAGGCCGTGGAGAAGGCAAAACAGCGCCTCTCCGATGCGCTCGAGGACGGTCGCCTGGAGATTCGCAAAGCGGTCCGACTCGATCGCGAGGAAGCGATCGCGAAGCTGAAGAGCATCGGCGAAGACTTCGAGGGGACCGAGGTCGCCGCGGAGGCACAGAAGGCGATCGAGGGGCTGGAGCCGAAGAAGCCGTGACCCGAGAGCCGTCGACCGCACCATGAAGGCCATCATCTTCGATCTGTTCGGGACCCTCGTCCCCAATCTCGATCCCGAGCAGCTGGATTCGGCAGTGGACGCGATGGCGGCATGTCTCGGCGCACCGCCCGTACCCTTCGCGCGCGAGTGGGGCGCGACCTTCCGACTGCGAATGGATGGTCGCCTCCGAGATGGTGTGACCCAGTTCGACGAGATCCTCACTCGCCTCGGCGTGATCGCCTCGAACGAGGCCCGCGAACGAGCGTCGGAACTGCGTCGTGACTTCATGCGACGAGCCCTGACGCCAAAGCCCCACGCCGTGGCCTGCCTCCGCGCAGCCAAGGCGCGAGGACTCCGGATCGGTCTGGCGACCGACTGTTCCTCCGAGACCCCGCTCCTCGTTCGAGGGACCGAGTGGGGCTCTTACTTCGAGTCGATCGCGGCATCGGCACTGCTCGGAACGACGAAACCCGACACCTCGATGTACCAGCACGTCCTCGGCGAGCTCGGAGTGGCCGGGACGGACTGTCTCTACGTCGGCGACGGGAACTCGGAGGAGCTCCCAGGTGCCCGCCGGGTCGGTATGACGACGGTCTGGGTCGACAACGGCGACCAGCAACACTTCCGAGATCGGTTCGTCCCCGAGGGCGACTTCCGTATCGCCTGCCTTTCCGAGCTGCACGGTATTCTCGCGCGGCTCCTCGGTGGATAGCGGCATCCGCAGCGTCGGAATCTCGTGCACTTCCGCCGCAGCCGCCTAGAATGCTGGGCTTTTCCCTGCCGAATCGTCAGCAGTCCGTCGACCCGCGCTCTGCGGCGGGGCTTCGGCGGACCGAGAACCCCCAACGAAGGAAGCCGCCATGAGCCATCAGATCCTCGGCCGCCCCGTCACGAAGATCGGCGTGATCGGATCGGGTCAGATCGGCCCCGACATCGCCCTGCACTTCTCCAAGGTCTTCCACGATTCCAACGTGCCCATCGTGATCGTCGACATCAGCGAAGAGGCGCTCGCCCGGGGGAGCAAGAAGCTCCACAAGAAAGTCGATCGGGGCGTGGAGACCGGAGCATTCTCCCCCGCCATGGGCCAGGCGATGAAGGAGTCGTGCACCTTCACCACGGATTACGAGGAACTCCGCGGCGCCGACTTGATCATCGAGGCGGCTACGGAGGATCGTGACCTGAAGGCTCGCATCTTCGGTCAGGTCCGCGAGCTCGTGTCCGACCGAGCGGTCCTGGCCTCGAACTCGTCTCACCTCGAGCCGGAGGCGATCTTCTCCGACTTCGAGGATCCTTCCCGCACGCTGGTGATCCACTACTTCTTCCCGGCCGAGCGCAATCCGATGGTCGAGATCGTCCCCGGAGCGGGAACGAGCCCGCAGCTCGCGGAGTCGCTCATGCGGTTCTACGAGTCCATCGGCAAGGCGCCGATCCAGGTTCGCAGTCGCTACGGCTATGCGCTCGATCCAGTCTTCGAGGGCCAGTTCCTCGCCGCCGCGCTGCTCGCACAGGATGGCCTGGGCACCACGAAGGAGATCGATGCGGTCGCCTGTCGTGCCCTCGGCCTGACGGTGGGCCCGTTCACCGCGATGAACCTCACCGGCGGGAACCCGATCACCCATCACGGACTCCAGCAATACACTTCGAAGATCATGCCATGGTACCACTCGCCGAAGATCCTCTCCGATCGAGTCGCCTCCGGTGAGCCGTGGGAAGTCCCCGCTCGCGGAGAAGAGGTCGCGGTTCCGGAGGATCGAGCCCAGC
This sequence comes from Planctomycetota bacterium, assembly GCA_020425835.1. The sequence continues at coordinate 5,576 of JAGQRC010000043.1, forward strand.
AGATCTTCGACCTCCTGCGCGGCGCCTACTTCGGGATCGTTTGCGAAGTGCTCGACAGCGGGATCTCGAACATCGCCGATCTCGACATGGGCGTCGAACTGGGCTTGGACATGGCGGCTCCGTTCCGGCTGATGAACGAGGTCGGAGTGCCGCGTTCGCTCGAGCTCGTGCGAGCGTTCGCCTCCCGCTACGACGGTTTCAAGATCTCGGATCAGCTCCAGAGACAAGCGGCGAGCGGAAGACCTTGGGCGATCCCGACCGTCCTCCGTCGAGACGACGGGGACATCGCGGTGATCACCATCCGTCGACCCAAGGTCCTGAACGCCCTCAACGAGGATGCGTTCTCGCAGATCGAGCAGCACTTCCGGGACATCGCCGACGATCCGAAGATCGCGGGTGCGGTGCTGACGGGTTTCGGAGTGAAAGCGTTCGTCTCCGGCGCGGACGTGAACTTCCTCGCGGAGATCGACTCCAAGGAAAAGGGCACCGAGACCTCCTGGAGCTCTCAGCAGTCGGTCATGGTGGTCGAGAAGACCGGGAAGCCGGTCGTTTGCGCGATGAACGGCTTCGCGTTCGGCGGAGGGAACGAGCTCGCGATGGCGTGCACCGCCCGGATCGCTCGCAAGGGTCTGAAGGTGCTCGCAGCCCAGCCCGAGACGAACCTCGGCATCATTCCGGGTGCCGGCGCTACTCAGCGACTTCCGCGACTGGTCGGCATCGAGAAAGCAGCGGAGCTGATCCGCACCGGGCGTCCGGTCTCTTCGAAGGAGGCTCTGGAGATCGGACTGATCTCCCGCGAGGTGGATGGCGATGTGGTCGAGGCGGCGATCGAGCTGGCGCGTTCGGCGGCGCGCGGACAGACACCGCTTCACGGCATCGATCCGAAGCCGCTGAGGGCGCCGAACCGCCTCCCCGACGTGGACCTCGGCCACCGCAGCCGAGCGGTGGATGCCATCCTGTGTCGGGCCATCCTCGAGGGGGTCGAAAGGCCGTTGGATGATGGTCTGCGCTTCGAGAGCGAGATGTTCGGCGAGGTTTGCGGTACGCGAGACATGCGCATCGGCGTCATGAACTTCATCGAGAACGGACCCCGAAAGCCGGCCGAGTTCGTCCACGAATGATCTCCGCGGCTACCGTGATCCGGTTTTTCTTCGACCGGTGAGTCTGCCCCGCGGGCGGCGCGATGGAGTGCCTTCGGCGTAGCGCCCGCAGGCGGAGGCGGCCGAACCCGAGATGAACCAAACCACGTCAGAACGCCTCTAATCCTAGGATTGGAGGCGTTCTCAGTTTCCGAGCCGGGCGTGGACACGCGGTGCAGGCAAGAGGCGGAAACGCCGTTTTCGAGGGTCTACCCCCCATTTCGAGCCGATTCGGGGAGATCATTTTTGGTGTTTTTCTCTAGACTTTGGGACAGCGATCACGCACAAATCTGCGCGAAAGGGCGAAAGGAACCCGATTCGCGCCGCGCCAGACACCTTCCGAACCCATGCGTCGGACCGGTCCGCGTCGCACTCGGCTTCCGCGCTCCTGACCTTTGCGGGGATTCGGCCAGATCGACTGACTGACCTCGAGGGACGGTAAAGGACTCCCCCAAACGGGAGAGAGGAGCCGAAGATGGCTAAGAAGAAGAAGAAGGCCAAGAAGAAGGCCGCGCGTCGTGCGGCGAAGCGCGCACCCTCCATGGAGATGCTGCTGGTCGGCAGCAAGACCAAGCAAGCGCTCAAGAACCACGGCGTCAACGTCGCCGGCGATGCCGTGGACTCGCTGAACATGGTGGTTCATTGGTACATCGACCAGGCCGCGAAGCGTGCTGCCGCCAACAACCGGAAGACGGTTCGCGGGCACGACTTCATCAACGGCTAGTCGGAGTATCGGCGACCGTCCGCACGGTCACTGATCTGCCGCGCTCGCCCGAGCAGACGAGCGCATCCGATAAGAGGAGCGCATCCGATAAGAGGAGCGCATCCGATAAGAAGTGCGCATCCGAGAAGAAGAGGGCCTCGAAGGGCATACGCCTTTCGAGGTCCTCGTTCTTGCCGAGTCGTACCGCCATCAACGAAACCAGTTGTACCGAATGATGCAGTACAGGGCGCGCACGCCATCTCGCCAGGTGATCTTCTTGCCCTCGGCGTAATCACGGCCGGAGTAGCTGATCCCGACCTCGTAGACTCGAATCCCGGGGATCTTCGCGATCTTCGCCGTGATCTCGGGTTCGACCCCGAACCGACGCTCGCGGAGCTGGATTCGATCCAGCACCTCGCGGCGGAAGAGCTTGTAGCAAGTCTCCATGTCCGTGAGATTCAGATCCGTGAACATGTTCGAGACCAATGTCAGGAACCGATTCGCGACGTAGTGCCAGAAATAGAGCACTCGGTGGGGCCCACCCCCCATGAAACGAGAGCCGTAGACGACGTCGGCCTTCCCGCTCAGAACCGGCTCCAGGAGCTGCGGATACTCCCGAGGGTCGTACTCGAGATCGGCATCCTGGACGACCACCACCTCGCCGGTGGCCACTGCGAACCCGGAGACCAGCGCGGCGCCCTTGCCTCGGTTCTCCGGATGGACGACCAACTGGTCGAGCAGCCCCTCGTTCCTGAGGTCGGTGAGGATCTCCGGCGAGCGATCGGTGGAGCCATCATCGACAGCAACGATCTCGTGAACGACGTCGACCGAGCGAACTCGCTCGACCAACGATCGCACCGTCGCCTCCTCGTTGTAGACCGGGATGACGACGCTGAGCCGGAGCGCGGACTCCGCCCCGATGCCCACTACTCGAAGTCCTCGCGTCTCACGTTGTGCTTCTTGATGAGGTTGGAGAGCTGCGGTCGATGGACACCGAGCGACTCCGCCGCGCGGGTGATGTTCCCCCGGCTCTTCTGGAGCTCCGCCGTGATGTACCGCTTCTCCAGTGCGGTCTTGGCTTCCTTGAGCGTCAAGACTCCGGAGGTCAGCGCTCCGATCTCCGATCCCAGGTCGAACGTCGAACGCCGCCGGAGCATCTCGGCGAGCAGGGTCCGTCGAAGGTCATCCGCGCCCGCCGACGGCTCCTCCTGGACCAGTACCGTACGCACCCGGACGGGCTGCTCGAGATCCGCGGAGTCGTGCGACTCCAGTAGCCGCTGGAATTCCGTTTCCAGCCGACTCGCCACCGCTTCCAGCTGGTCGACCGCATCGCCGACGAGGACGTGGACCCAGGTGTCCTCCGCGGGATGGACCAGGCTATCGACCGGTACGCCGGCCAGGGCGGCGAAGTCGTCCGGCCGTTGAAGGGGGGCGAGTCCCTCTCGAATGAGACGGTCGACACCGGCCACGTGGGATTCGAGGAAGGCGACCGGCTTGCCGGACTGGAACTCGGAGATCAGCTCCGGAAGGCGCTCCTAGAAACCGGCGGAGGTGAGGACCGAGGAACGTTGATACCGACAGAGTCGCTGCAAGCGGGCCAGCAGGACGAACTGCCCCGCGGCGGTGCTTCCGAGCGCGGTCAACAGCTTCTGCGAGGACTCGTCGAACGGATTCTGAGCGGAGGGTCGTTCGAGGTAGAGGACGGCCCGCGCGCGCCCCGACGCGATGATCGGCAGTGCGAGGAGCGACCGGCTCTTGTACGCGAAACCCTCAGGGAGGTCGTGCAGGCGTCGCGACCACGCCTCGTCGCCGGAGCGAAGAGGCGTCAGCGTTCGAGCCGCCTCACGAGCCACCGCTCCGGGTAGGCGCTTCGACCCCGACCACTCCTCCGTTGCCCCCATGTCGACCGCCGCCAGCACGACGAGGTCGTCGCCCATCACCTCGCCGAGGAACCCTGCGGGCGCGGGAACGAGTCGTCGCGCCTCGTTGAGAAGGAGCTGTGACCACTGGATGAGATCGCTCTGATCCGCCAAGCGGGCGACCGTCTCGACGACGCGGTTCTCGGGCTCCGAAGAGCGAACCCCAGCCGCCGGCCGGCCTGCCCGCGGCTCCGGACGCTCCGAACGAACAACCCCTGTGGTGGACTCCACCGGGGAGACCGTCATGCGCCCCGACGCCTCCTTCTCGAACCGGCGGTAGTCGTCGTAGAACGTCTTGCGACGACGGTCCTCCGTGTAGGTGACTCGCATCCCCTCGGGAAGCTTCGCGACGATGCGGTCGAGGATCCGCTGCGCACGACGGTAGCTCTCGGCCGCCTCCAGGAACTCGAGATTGGACTGAAACGCCTTCGAGATCGAGTAGTCCAGCTCCCACTGCAAGGGCAGCTGACTCTCCGCAGAAACGAGCTCCAGGCCGCGGACGAAGCACTCCTTCGCTCGGTCGATGTTCCCCCCTTTCAGGAACCGATAGACGTTGCCCTTGAGCAGGAGCGCGCGAACCTGGTGCGGAACCGACTGGATCTCCTCGGCGAGGAGTTGCCCCTTGGAGATGAGCTTGAGCGCGCTCTCCCACTCTTCTTTCTCGCTCAGCAGCGCGCCGAGAGAGAGTGTCGCGGAGGCCTCCCCACTCTTTCGCCCCTTCTTGGTGGCCAGCTCCACAGCCCTTCGAAGCTGACGGTCAGCCAGCTTCAGATCTCCTCGGACCAGCAGGAGGTCTCCCGTCAGGCGATGGCCCTCGCCTTCGAGTTCGCTGAGGTTGAACTCCTGCGAGAGAATCAGAATCTGCTTGGCCAGACTCTCCGCCTGGCGGAGCTCACCGATGTCGAGGTAAGCGCGACCCAGGTGGAGGAACGCTCGCACGATCCCTGCCGTGTCGCCGACGCGCTCACTGATCTCGACACTGCTCTGGAAGTAGCGGACGGCATCGAGGTACTCGCCTCGGTGCGCGTAGAGACTGCCGAGGGAGTTGAGGGTCGGCGACAACCCCTCGGTGTCACCGATCCGCTCTCGCAGCCGAAGGGAACGGTGGAAGTACTCGATCCCGCGCAATGTGTCCCCGGAGTTCCGGTACACCTTGCCCAGCATGTCGTACGCACGGCTCAGCGCTCTCTGGTCCTGGATGCGGCGGATCGCGTCCAGGGCCCGGAACAGATATCGGGCGGCTCGGAAGTAGTTGCCACGATCGTAGTACACGCGACCGAGGGCATTGAGGACCTCTGCGAGCCGACCGGGATCGTGGAGCCCCTCGACGAGTTCGAGGAGTTGCTGGTACACCTGGATCGCCGACACCGTCTCTCGGCGGGACAGATGGGCTTGTGCGAGGATCTCGAGGAGATCGGCTCGCTCTCGCTCGACACACTCCTCGCCCTCGAGGTCCTTCAACGCCGCGAGCGCCACATTGGCGGCACGTTTCGCATCCTGGCGCGACAGCCTCTGTCGTGCGAGCTCCGCCGCGATCCTGGCCCGATCACGACTCGTCGGATCCGGGAGCAGCTTGGAGACGCGGTTGAGGATCTTGATGCCCTTGTGAGCCTCGCCACCAGCCCGATAGATCTCACCCAACAGGAGAGACGCTCGAAGTCGAAACTCGTGCGGGAGCTCTCGATCGTCGAGCAAGCGCTTCACGTGCCCCTTGGCGACGGCCAGCTGGCCGTTGATCAGCTCCAGTCGCCCGACGAGCTCGAGGATCTCGCGCTGCGATTCCAGATCTTCGACGGGTCGCAACAGATCGAGCAGACTGGTCGCGATTCGTGCCGCGAGCTCGGTCGCGTAGGCGCGCGAGAAATAGACCGCCGAGCTGGATCCCCAATCGACCGCCTGTCGCGGATCGCTCGATCGGCGGAAGTGCTCGTATATCTCGAACGAGCGAACGGGCTCCTTGGCTCGCGAGTGCTTCGCGAGCACCTCGGCGGCGCGACCCTGCAGCCCGCTGCGCTCCTCCTCGCCGAGGCTCTCGTAGATGGCGCGGATGTAATCTTCGTGGATCAAGTAGGCACGCTCGAGCCCATCGCTGACCTGCTGGTCGACGAAATCGAGCACCTCCAGCCGGCTCAACGCAGCGTTCACATCGGCGGCGGGCACCTCCAGGACCCCTACCACCACACTGCGCTGCACCGGTCGTCGCAGTACGGCCAGGAGCTTCACAATGCTCATCTCGAGCTCAGCGAGGTCGGAGAGCCGTTTCTCCACCAGCTGCCTCGAGCGAGGTTCCGAAGGCCCCTCCAGCGAAACACCGAGCGCTTCGACCCAACTCCGGACTTGCGCGGTCGTCACGCTCCCAGGAGTTACGGA